>CAZVVF010000597.1:0-3741 GCA_964630575.1 uncultured Burkholderiales bacterium
TCATGCGTCCTCCGTGGTGTAGAATGTCTCCCCTTGTGGGGTGTGGTGGGTCGAGATGCGAAGAATGTCCTTCACCGCGAAGGTGCTCGGTTCATCCAACATGATGTTGTCCTGAACGCTGTCGGATAACGATTGAAGATGGTGAGCCTGGCGAACAGGAGCCCCGAAGACAGAGTATTGGAGCTGTCCCTTGGCCCCCATAAGGCTGAGGGTGATGCCACCGGTGGTGATGCCGGAGCCCACCCGCAAGACCCCTCTTTCAAGGCCCGCTTCTCGGGCCACTTCTTCAACGATGGGGGGGAGCATTCGGGCGGCTCGAACGGCTGCCAAGACAGGGTTGTCGATTCGATCGAGCGGGCCGAAGACAACGATTTGGGCATCTCCCTGATAGGTGAGAAGGTGCCCGCCGAACCTCTCATAGACGGCCGCGGTCTTTTGGTGATAGCTGTTGAGCAGAGTCAGGATCTCCGATGGAGAGCGGCCCTCTGATAGGGTTGTGTAGCCTCGAATATCAGTTAAGAGGATGGTGCCTGTGGTGTTGATGTCGGCTACGCTGCCGTCTTTTTCGAGTTGTTCTTGGAGCTTTCTGGGGATGTAGTTGGTGAGGGCTTGATTGGTGTCCATGACAGAGATGACCCAAGCGAAAACGACGGTGGTGGCCGCGGTGACACAGGGGAGGGGCCCTACGAAGTAGCCGGCCTTAGCGGCAAGGTCAACGAGCAGCCCCGTGCAAGCCAGGCTCAGTGTCAGAATCGCGAGTTGGCTGGGAATTCCCGGAGTTCGCCAACTCAGCATAAGGACTAGGACGCTGATGAGCCAGCAAGCCACAACGACACCAGCGCTGTGACTGACGTCGCTCAAGACCTCGCCGTTGATCAGCGTTTGCAGAGAGAGGGCATGGATCATGGCTCCCTTCAAGGTCCCCACCGGTGTTTCAAAGGCGTCGGAGCGACCTTCCAGGTTGTCTCCTATGATGACGGTCTTACCTGAGAGTTCGTCGAAGATAGGGTCGCTGGGATCGAGGAGCCTGCTGTAGGAGATGGTTCGGGGCTTGGGGCCCCAGCGGATCAGGAATTCGTAGTCGCCCTGTAGCATGTCGGCTCTAGCCGGGTCTACCACCTGAAGCATCTTCTTGGCGACACCCGGTACCAAGTGTTTTTCGCGGCCCAGTGGGAGTTGCCAGAGCCCGAAGCGCAGGGTCTCCCCCTGGTTGGAGGGAGCGTGGTTGATCAGGCCCCAGTGCTCGCTCTCTAGCAGTCCGTCCAAGAGGACGGGAGGTTCCGGGACACCCCGATCATTGAGTGCCGCTGCTGCTACAATCACTCGTTCGTCGCTGCTGACCACCTCGACGAGGGCTTCGTCCTCCAGGGGCTCGCTAGGCTCTTCAAAGAGAAAGTCGATGAAGACGCACTGAGCTTGGGCCTGAAGGCAGTTTTTGGCGATCTCGGCGTGAAGGCTTCGAGGCCAAGGCCAGGGATGGAAGTCGAGACTCTCTCGGTCGAGGCCAGCGAATAGGATAGGGCTCGATCTCAAGGAGGGTGTGACCGCGTCCAAAAAGGGGTTTCTCAGCGTGGGCTTCGTGCTCAAAAAAGCAGCCGTGGTCAAGCTCGCGATAGTGGTGGCAAGAAAAATGAGCTTCGGCATATTTTGGGTGCGCTTGTAGGGCCTGATGCGGACCTCAGGAGGGGCAGAGTAGCCTTGGATTTCCCAGGTCTTGATCGGCTCTGAGCGACCCTTCACCGAGAGCTCTCCAACTCGCTCGAGGAGGGCCCGTGGACCCAGCTTTGAGACGGTCTCGGCCGAGGCCAACACGGCCTTTTTTCGTTTCTTGGCTTGCCCCATGAGTCGAGCGGCGCTGTTGGTGGTGTCACCGATGGCCGCGACACCGTGATACTTACCACCGCCCACCTGACCGGTGGCCACTGGGCCGGTGACGATCCCGCAGAAGACCTGGTTGGGTTCGTCTCTTTGAGCGTTCAGGAGCTGATTGACCTTGTCGACGATCTCCAGGGCGCAGGCTGCGGCTTGTTGTTGATGGTTTCCACCCTCCAGGCCGAAGGCGATCATCTGGGCGTCGCCCTGGAGGTCGACCAGGCGACCACCGTGGCGATCGACGATACGTCCGACGCATCGCGAATGGGCGACCCTGGCCGCTTGCGCCTCTTCTGGCTCTGTTTCTTCGAGTTGTTTGATGGTGTCGGGGAGATTCGTAAAGAGGATGGTTGCGCTGATTTCTCGGCCTGATTTTTGCAGTGGCGAGCGTCCCCCAAGGCCCTGGAGAAGAGTGTTGACCCGTCGAGAGCGCAGGAGCAGATGCGTCAGCAACATGAAGAGGCCAGCCATGATAGTGGCGCTCTGATTCATAAACAGGTGGTGGGCAAAGAGCGCGTGATTGCAGCCCAACCAAAGACCCAGCCAAGCCAGCCACCATCCGAGGGCAGCGGTTGTTCGCTGGCCGGGAAGAACGAGACCGAGTAGGATGACCGCTGCGATCTGCAAGAGAGCAGCCAGTCTCGGGTCCAGAGGTCTGAGGGGATTTCCACTCAGGAAGTTGCTCAGGACCGAACCGTAGAGTTCCAGGCGAGCCATGTCCCCACTGGGTGTGGTGAACTCGATCTCATCGGCTTCGGCAAGGAAGCGACCGAGGATGGTGAGGCGGTCTTTGCTGACCGCAGGACTGTGTTGCAGACGCTCTACTGAAACAGGGTCAAAGGAGAGAAAGCGGGTCTCGTCTGTCTCTTTGTGGTTTGGCCGTGGGGCAAGAAAGAGACGGCTGAATGCCCCCATTTTCTGTCCGATATAGTCGTAGTCATGGACCTCTGGAAAGAGAGGGTAGTAACGCCCCGTGCTATCGGTTGGGAGAAACCCACCCGGAAAGGTTAGGCCCTGGGACTCGACCTTGACCTCGGTTTGGGAAACCCCGAGAAAGTTCAAGTAGGCGATCAGGGGAGGGGCCAGGGTGAGTTCTGTGTCTTTGCGAAACAACCGGATCGAGCGCAGCTTCCCGTCGCTGTCGGGTTCAAAGAAGGGAGTGAGGTCCTGAGTTGTGATATCCACAGCGTTCGGGCCCAGTCTCGCAGCGAAGAAAGCCAGGTCGGAGGGCCTCCAACCAGCCTGAAGGGCCTCGCGGTCGATAGCAGCCACGACCAGTTCAGAGGGTCTTTGGAGAACTCTTTCCTTCTTGACGATCAGGCGGTGCTGGGCATCGAAGAGGTCGAACTCGACAGAGGTATGCCGCCATAGGAAAAAGGAGAGCAGCCAAGTGGTGATCCCTACAGCGATCAGGACCCGACTTCCTGGCTTAACGATTTTCACCCGTGTTTAGCTCACTCTGCAAGGGACCCTTGGTTCTTTATCCTTCGACGCGGAACTTGCCCTCTAGCGCGGTTCCGGCGACTCCTCCCTGGTCGTCCAAGGGAATCACCCGATAGCGGTAGAGACCCGGTGCAAAGGGTTCAGCATCTGTTGGGTGGGTGTATTCACTGTTCGGAGTCTCATCGACCCAATGGACGAGTTCGTCGTTCTCAGCGTCTAGAAAGAGGATGCCATAGTTGTCGGACTTTTCCAGGTCCCAGTGGAGGCTCGGGTGTTCGGATGTGGCCAGGACCATGTCGGGCTTTGTGCCTGAAGGCTTCTCGAATCGCTTGAGCATGGCGTCGAGCTCATCGGCCTGTCGGGTCAATTCGTTGTGCTCTCGGCTGGTTTGGGCGCTCTCAACGGCGGCATTGCGACCTTGAGTAT
>CAZVVF010000598.1:0-3739 GCA_964630575.1 uncultured Burkholderiales bacterium
GGTGCTCGAAAACTTTCTCCTCACTTCCCCAGGCCACATAGACTACGTCAGGATTCTGCGGGTCATTCGGGTCAGAACTCGATGGCGTGCCAACGATTCTTGGCTCCTTAACGTTGATACTCGTATCCGTGATATTGGAGAGGTTACGGGCATCACTCCACGACGCGCCGCCATCCACAGAGCGCCGCACGAAGAAGTTATAGTTGGCCTGGGTGGTATACTTGGACAGAGCCCAGTCAGGAGTATAGCTGTACCCCAGCAGGATGCTGTCGCCGCACCTTGTGAACGGGTCATAATTTTTTTTGCAAAAAGTTGAACCTTTGCCGCTGTTGCAACGTATCAAGGGTATGAGCAAGAAAAGAACCCAAACCATGCACACGTTCGCTTCTCTTACCGGCTTCACCGTAGCGATTCTTGGCCTCTTCATACCCGGCCCACTGGATCGGCTCAGATTTTTCATGATCTATCGAGAGCTTCCGTATCAGTATGTGTTCGGAACGCTTTTTGCCGTGATACCGGTCATCAGCTGGGGCTTTCTAGCCTGGCTTCTCCTGCGTGGCGAGAAACCTGGTCAAAAGTCGCTTGGACGCTCGTTCCTGACGGGGCTCTTTTGGGCGAACACTTTTTCTATATTGTTCTTCTTACCCACGATCGTCAGTACCGCGGTTGTCGATAGCGGCCCTTATTGGGTCATTCTCTGGGTGATCCATTCCGGAGCACTCGCCTCGTCATTCATCTTGGGCTTCATGCTTTGGCGCGATAGAATCTCGAAGCGTCTCGGTCTTCGTTGAGTCGCCCGAGTGCTTGAGACTTGGGAATCCAATCGTTCAGAGCTTTCTGACCGGTTCCAGGACACTCGAAGGTATTAGCCCTCGTGGGCAGCAAAACAGCAGGATGGCCGACGTTAAAGACCTCCCCCATCTGATCGCTTTGCTCGAAGACGAATCGGCTGTGGTGCAAACAGAACTAGGGCGAGCCCTCTGCAGCCTCTATGAAAGTCTGCCCGGGGAGCTCAAGAGACTCAAACCACCTCTCTCGACCGAACAAGAGAATCGCGTGCACTCTCTCCTAGAACCGGCACGTCGTGAGCAGTTGAAACAGCACTGGCTCAACTGGCGCACCAAAGACTCCTTCAACACTCGCCTCGAGTTCGGGCTTGAGTGTGTGGCTCGCTATCAAAACGGAATGCTCCACCCCGAAACTGTGGCAGAGATGATCGATGATCTCGTGAAAGAGTTCCGAGTCGCCCACCCTCACACCGAAGACCCCATTCAGCTTGCCCGTTATCTCTTCGACGAACCGGGCCTAAGCGGTGAACTTGTCAACTACTATTCTCCTCAGAACAGCAACTTGGTCCAAGTTCTGAAAACGGGAAAAGGGAATCCCATCAGCCTGACCTGTATCTTTATCCTATCGGCATCACGGCTCGGATTCGACGTCGAAGGATGCAACTACCCCGGTCACTTCCTGGCCCGCGTCAAGCATCGGGACAAGCTCTCTTTTGTAGACTGCTTTTCGGGTGGTCAAGTTCTTGACGAAGAGCTCACCAAACCTCTGCGACAACGGACTCGAGAGGCGGTGAGACGTGACATACTGCAACAGTCCGTCTCGGCAGAAACCGTCCTGACCCGGGTGCTGAGAAACCTCATCAACAGCTATCGTCTTCTCGGGGCTGGCACGGAGGCCGACCTGTTTCTGTATCTGCTCAAAACCACGCTCGCCGGCCTCGAGACTCCGGCAGACCCTCCGGCGTTTAGACCAGGACAGTTGGTCCGGCACCGACGCTACAACTATCGAGGGGTGGTGGTGGACTACGACATCACGTGTACCGCCGATCTCGACTGGTACTACTCGAATCAGAGCCAGCCCGATCGAAACCAGCCGTGGTATCGGGTGTTGGTCGATGGTGGAAATCAGATCACCTACGCGGCTCAAACGAGCTTGCGGCCAGACCACGCGAAAGCCGAGGTCAAACACCCCTTGGTCGCGGCCTTTTTCTCTCAATTCGAAGGCGAGTCGTACGCCCGAAACGAGCGGCCTTGGCCGGAATCGTGATGACTCCTTATACTGGACGCATCTCCGGCTCACAGGTCACGGCTTCGTTTACCAACAACCGGCCCTCGAAGTAGATCTGCCCTTCGCGGTCCAACACCGAGCACTCCGGTCCCCCTTCGACCTGCCAATGGTAAGCGAGGCTGCCGTCGCTTTGGCGTTGAATCCGAAATTTCTGAACACCTTGTCCCTCCTGTGAGGTTACAGTTACGTCCATAAAGCTGATCTGGTCGTCCTCGGTTTCATACTCCAACCGACCGGACAGTTTAGCGTGCCCAAACTCCTCGACAACGGTCCCGCACTGACCACGAATCATAGCGCTGACCGTGTCGAGCCGACTGACCACAACCCTCCCCCGAGCAGGATCCTGGTCCACCAAGAGCAGGCCGGCAGGACCGGTTCCCCTGGAATCCTCCCTCATCAAAACCTTAGCCAGGCAGTTGGCCTTTGAGATCTGTCGATGGGCGGCTTTGTAAGTCAGATGGTGCATGGGCGGCCGTTCGTGGACCGGTTGCAGCCTCCTTGTGTTGAGCCCATTCCTATGCGCTCAACAGCGGAGCCTTCGAGCGAGTCCCTTCTTGAATGGTCCGACATAGTCCATAGCCCAACTGACTCGGGCTCCGGTGCTGTATTTTGTCTGGCGCCCCTGTTGGTCCGCCAAGAGCATGTACTGCTGTCGCTGCTTTCGAACTACACCAAGAAACTTTCGGGCGGCTTGATAGACCGCTTTTTTTCTGGCCGTGGACACCGCGTCATCCACAACCGAGAACTCAGTCAAGTCCACGCGCAATCCCTCCGCAGAGGCCACACACCGAAGTCCGGGACAACCGAGGTTCATCGGTACAGGCTCAAGACTGACCCCGTCGATCACCCAGGTGAGCGTTGAGGGGCCCGAAAGCGTGAGGTGGAGGTCAAAAGCGGCCCCGCAACCGATGGAAAAGCACTCCCCCACTCGGCTGCCCTGACAGTTCTCGTCAAAATAGTGAAGCAGGGTTGGCTCGGGTCGCTTGGAGCCAAAACGAATCCCTCTCAGCCGATAGTGGTCATCGCAGTCTTTGAACTCATTCGAGCGATACAAGCCCTCTCCCAAGAGGGCCGTCTTTCGAAGGTCAACGTCGGGAAAGTGAAACTCCGGAAGGCCCGTTGCCGGGCCGAGAAACCCTTTCATCAGATAGTAAGGCTCGCTTCGTCCCCAGTACCACGGCCGGTCTTCCTTCGGAGATTCCATCGGGCCCTGTTCCAGATCACGCCCATCCAGGCGCACCCTGGCTTTTGAGAATCGGGATCTTTCGCAGAGCGAGTGGTGGTCTTCACAAGAGAATCGCGCCCGGATCGATTGGAGGAGCCCGCCCGCCCTCTTGAACTCGATCCTCGCGCGCACCATCCCCTCCTCCGGTCCGGAGTTTACGATGGCCTCTGACCCGGGCCTTAGAACGAGGCGGTCACTGGTACCCAGTGTCCAAACCACCTCTCGGGCGCCACCGCCCAGTCCCGCTCTAAGAGCAATCCCTAAATGCCTCGCTGCAGGGCTTGCCCAGTTTGCCCGACCGCTGAGGGCCATAGCCAAAGAAGTCGCGCTGACAGACTCCGTGTAGGCGAGCGTAAAATCGACTCGAGTCGTGCGCAAGCCCAGTTTGAAGCTCGCCGACTCACAGCCCAGCGCGTTAACGGCTTGGAGCGCTTTGAG
>CAZVVF010000599.1:0-3732 GCA_964630575.1 uncultured Burkholderiales bacterium
GTGGATATAATGAGAGGGAAGGTCGGAATTTCCGTAAATGGTCTGGGCCCAAACATCTCGTTGAGACACGCCAGAGTCAGCAATGAAAACACGAACGTGGGGACAACGCTCTTACCGAGCGACCATCGAAACTGATAGTCCGCCGAGCGAGGATTGAAGCTTTGGAGAGTTTCCGTTTTCATACGCACAACCCGATTGACTTCCATCGGGCGAAAGAGCCTTCCTCTTCGTGGGGTTCAGGCTCTTGTCTTTAGACTCTAAAAGGTGACAACGATCCGATCGATCGTAGGATTGAGCGTCTGAAGCCCAGGCTGCGTCGATGGAATCTCTCTATCGCCTATAAGACCGTTAAAACCGTCCTCACCAACGACCTCAAAAGCGTTCTCGGGAAGGGCGAGTCGAATGTGAATTCCATCGAGCTCAGACTCCAACTTTCCGCCCCACTCCGTTACCGCACCGCCCAGATCCCATTCAAAACCGAGCAGCCTGAAGGGCTCTCCATTCAGCCTCTCAAGTTGAGTCAGTTTGGTCCCCAAGCTCACTCCACTGGCTGTGCTCCATTCGGACTCAGAGCCCATAATCCACACACTGTCGGGGTGTGCGGTGGCCCTTGGCCCGCTCTTCCAAATCACCTTGAGCATACGATTGGGATGACCCGGAAAAATCACCGTCGCCGGAACACTCTGTCCCTCACCCACATACACCTCACCTTCCTCCAAATAGGCCGTGCCCACAATGGCCGCGATATCTTTGTGAGTGGATGTGGCCGTCACCGGACCCACCTGCTTTCCAGCAATGATCTGCTGATAGAGAGGGACCTCGGCCAGGCAAAACCCGGTGAGCAAAAGTAGGGTTAGTAGAATTTTCATGAGGCGACCTTCGGCCCAGGCCGAGATTTGCATCTTCGAGTTGGGGTAAAGCGCGAGGATCCTACCCGTAGGGTACGAGACATTCGCTTCTAGACTCCAGAGCGTTGTCGGCAATAGACAAGCTTTGGACAGACTGGTACCCTGAAGTCCTATAATATTCTTTTTGGGGGTTGCACAATGGGTCTATTCGGAAAGATGAAAGCTGGACTCAAGAGCGTGGCCAATAAGGTCACGGGCGGATACGGCGAAGTCTCCATCACTTTTGACAAGGAAGCCTACCAGCCAGGAGACACGGTTGTTGCGACGATTCTCGTGAACGCCACCGAAGAGCTCAAGGTGACCAACATCATGGCGCGCGCCGAGGGCTACGAAACCTCAAACTACAAAGACGAGGACTACTTGGACAATGCCCAAGCGTCTTCTTCTCACTCTGATTACACCCTCAAGGAAGAATCCGAGGTTTGCAAAGAGATGGTCATGCCAGCCGGTGATAGCAAATCCTTTGAGTACAAGCTCACTCTCCCCGCCGAGACTCCCCCCACTTACCTCGGGGAGCACATCAAAAACAGCTACCATCTCAAGGTCCAAGTGGACATCCCCTGGGGTGTCGACCTTCGCAAGACCGAACAGTTCACCGTGGTGAAGCATCCTTCTCCCAACCGTTTCGACGAAATTCGAGTGCAACAACAAAATCGACTGTGTAAAGTCGAACTCGTCCTACCGCGTGCCACAGTGAAACCTGGCCAGAACTTAGAGTACTCACTGACCTTGACCCCCAGTGAGCCGCTAGACTTGGAGAGTGTCACCATTGGGCTACGCTCCATTGAGAGCATGGCTGGGCGAGTGGGATACCGTGAGCGCGACTACGACGGCAGCCGTGGCCACGGGCGAGGCCGACGACGGTACTCAGAAGAGGATGACGGTGAGTGGGATGAAGAGCGCGAAAGCTACAGGCCGAGCCACGACGTCGACAGCAGCCACAATGACGACGAAGAGACCCTCTACTGGGAAAACGAACAACTTGAAGTCCGTGTAGACGAGGTTGAGGAAACTCCCCTGCGCGACAGCCACCTAGCCACCGCGCAAGAGGTCAAGGGTCATATCGAGGTTCCTCAGGGCTTCGGAGCATCCTATCGTCGCGGCGACCTCGAGCACCGGCTCGTATTTGTGGCCAGCATCGACACGGGAAACCGTTCTACCCTCGAATTCGAGCAAGAAATTCTAGTTTGCGGGGGCGACTGGGAAGCGGTCGAGGCCGTCGCGAGCGTCGCGGCGAATCCAGAATTCATCAGCCGATGGGAGTCCCTTGCAGCCCAGTATGGCCAACAGATCCAAGTCTCCGCCTCTCAGCAAGGCCTGGTCGTGTCTGATGGAGTCATTGACGGCGTTTTTCATGCTGGCCAGCATGGGCTCTCTCCTGAGAATGCGCCCTCCTTGGGCACAGCTAGCGTCTGCGACCTGTACCACATCAGCGTAGCCCCATGGAATATTCGGTGGGGAATGAGCAGCCCAGGAATCTGGCATTGCCAAAAGGCCAAGAACCTAGAGATCCGCGCGCATGGCACCGCCTCTTTGGAGGTGCAAGACCCATCGCTTTTTCTCAATCTCATCCAGAAGACGCCTCTCTATTTGACGAAAGATTTGCAAGCCCATCTGGTCAACGATTTTGTCTCCGCTTTCATGGATGCTGCTGGTCAAAAGTCCTACGAGACCTTCGCGGAGCTCAATGCAGATCATCGGGGTCTTGGTGACCTGATGCTAGAGGCTCTGGCTCAGAAATTCGCGAAACAAGGAATGAGGCTCACCGAGCTAGACCTTCATGCCGTATCGCTCAGTGAAAGAAGCCGAGAGCGCTACAGCAAAATGGTGGGCGAGGAGGTCTAGGGTCAGTCCTACCCGTCCTTAGACCTAGCCTTTGCCAGAAATGCACCCGGCTTGATTCTCCTCTGAGAGAGAGCACTCTTGAGAGCCCAATGAGAGATTTCAGGCAGTCGCCAGGTCAGGTTATTTCTTGATGGGTCCTTAGCGCTGGGAGATCTTTCTCAGAATCTGAGCATCCGAAGGAGCCGGGGCAAAGTAGTGCCCGCCGATCTCGGTGCCAAAGAATCCAACCTTGGCTTTGACCTCGGCTTCATCGCCGACTCGAGTGATGGCGGCGCTCACTTTTGAGTCGAAAAGATTGTTCGCGCGGCCTTGGTAGTAGTTGGTGCCAGGCGTCTTCTTGTCGGTTTGCTTCCAATCCTCAAACTTGGGCGGGTTGGCCGAGAGTTCGAGGCGGCTGAGAATGACGTCGTCGCTAGGGGCCGGCGCCACGAAATAGCTTTCGGTATGAGTGCCCAGTCCAAACAGACCGCTCTTAGAACCAGCTTCAGCGCTCTGATCGGGGTTTCGTTTGATCCACGCCCCCGAGCGTCGGTTGGTCGCTCTGAAGCGTTCAACCCCCTGTTGATTTGATGAGACTCTGTTCCAATTGGTGATCATAGCGTCTGTCCTTTGTAGCTGAGATGGAAAGTTCGCGAGACCCCCCTTGGTGCACGATCAGAAAGAGAAACTTCTAAAAGCTGCAACAATCCCATCCTAAGTCCTGACGCTTGAATCGAGGTGGAACAGGGCTTCATTGATGTGAACTTTTCTAGCTGATGAAGACCGAGCTTCTGTGGAGACGGGAGACGAGAAGGGTTTCCAATCGCCTGCGTTTTGTGTTGCTCAGACTGTCCTGTGAGGTTCGCGTAACGCCGACGATTTCTCGTAGTCCTATCAACTTAGAAGGCGATAATGGTGAATATCAGCTCAACTCACCATACCCCTCAGAATTCTATAATTTCGCAAAACGCAGAGTCACCCAGCCCCCCCCAAGAAGCCC
>CAZVVF010000600.1:0-3732 GCA_964630575.1 uncultured Burkholderiales bacterium
CTTGAAGGGTTCAGGTCTTCGTCGACGAACCGCCTCCTCGTCGGGGTACTCTTGTTGAGTGAGCCCCGAGGGAGGTAAGGTTATGAGAAAATTGATTGCAGGCTTGGCCGCCGGGGTCATGGTAGCTTTGGGTGGCGCAGCGAACGCCGACTGTCTCAATTGCGACGGGTATGAAGCCAGTGTGAGTGTGAACGGCAATCCGTTCTTCGGCAAGTGGGCTATTGTGGACGATCGTCCCTATCTGAGCATTGAAGCACTTTCGGACTCGCTCAAACTGCCCCGGAAACATTATTACAAGGCTTGGGACGTAGCCCGAAACGCCAAAGAAGTTGGAGACCCCTTGACGTTGATGACAACGGCCGATGGCTCCAAGGTCAAAACGATCCGCTTCGCCGGTGTGGCGATGGTCGACCTATACGGCGTGGCCAATGCGTTGGATCTTCCGGTTCACCACAATTTTCGCAACAAGACCATTCAGGTTGGAAGCGACTACAACGGTGAGATGATGAAGGGCGCTTGGTACCGCTATATGGCCCGAACGCGCGGTTGGAGAATGTACGATGATATCGATCGCGGTCGATGGGAAAACAGACAAGAGAATCGTGACCGCGAGTGGGACGATCTTCCTTGGGAACCCAAGCGACTCTAGTCCATCTCCTTATGAGTATGAGAGACCCGGCCTTGTGCCGGGTCTTTTTTGTTGTGCGACCCGTTGGGCTTTGGTGTCTTTGGAGCGAGGGAGAAGGGGAACAACCACACCTTGAGAAGTTGCCTCGATGACCACAGTACAAGCTCAAAAACGCGTTCATAATTTCTCTGCCGGTCCGGCCGTCTTACCCCTCTCTGTCCTCAAGGAGATTCAAGACGAAATGATCTGCTTGCCCGGGGCTGGCTCATCAGTTCTTGAGATGTCCCATCGATCCAAGCAGTTCGGTGACATTATCGAGGGTGCTCGTCAGAACATTCGTGACCTTCTGGATATTCCAGAGGGCTACCACGTTTTGTTCTTGCAGGGTGGCGCGAGCACTCAGTTCTCCATGATACCCATGAATTTTCACACCGAGGACCAACAGGCTCACTACGTTCGATGCGGTGCCTGGTCGGTTCACGCTATCAAGGAAGCTAAGAAGGTTGGCCCGGTGAACCTGGTCTGGGACGGCGAGGCTGAGGGTTACAAAAGGATGCCCAATCAGGACGTCTTTGACTCCATCAAGTCGGGCTCTTATGTTCACATGACGAGCAACGAGACCATTCAAGGGGTGGAATTTCCATACGACCCTAAGACCGCCGGCGTTCCGCTGGTTTGTGACGCTTCTTCAGACTTTCTGCACCGAAAACTGGATGTCAAGAACTACTCCTTGATCTACGCAGGGGCTCAGAAGAACGTAGGGCCTGCCGGAGCCACGATCGTGATCATCAGCAATGAGTTTCTCCAGAAACAGGTCGACCGGACTCTGCCGACGATGCTGAACTACAAGACCATGGTGGCCAAAGAGAGTATGCACAACACGCCGCCGGCCTTCAGCATATACGTCATCGAAAAGGTCACCCGTTGGTTGAAGGAAGATGTGGGTGGTTTGGACGCCATCTACGAGCGAAACCGAACCAAAGCGAAGGTCCTCTACGATGCCATCGATGGCAGTGACGGATTTTACCGAGGTCACGCCTTGCCGGAGTATCGCTCCTTGATGAATGTCACCTTTCGATTGCCCTCAGAAGAGCTTGAGAAGATGTTCCTCAAAGAGGCCGCAGAGCACGACTTTTCGGGCCTGAAGGGTCACCGTAGTGTGGGTGGTTTACGAGCCTCCATCTACAACGCCTTTCCCTCCGAAGGAGTGGATGCTCTGGTGGAGTTTATGGCCGAGTTTCAAAAGACACACGGTTAGGCCTCAGAGAGAAGCTCCGTCGCGGGGAACACTGAGCGGGCCTGCTTCAGGTGGGTCTCAGGCCCCGAGTCGGTATAGCGTCGGCTCAAGTGGAAGATCAACAAGCGTCCAACTCGCGCCTTCAGGGCGAGTTGGGCGACCTGGTCGGTTGTCATGTGGAGATTTTTCTCGGCCAAGTCGGCGTCTTCTGTTCGGTAGGCGGACTCTGAGGTGAGGGTGTCGACCTCTTGAAAGAAGGTCACCAGCGCCTCTCTCAAGGGAGCGTCGAGTTTGCTGTCGGTGAGATAGCCCAAGCTTTGCTCGGAGGGTTGGCTGAGCAGATGCGCCGCGAGCCAGTCTTGATCTCTGTCGACGCCCTCCACTGAGAGGTGCAATCTCTCGCCATTGATGAGTTGGGAGACCCACGGACCGGGCGTAAGCCCTAGACGACGGCAGGTTTCGAGGGAGAACTTAGGTGGAAGGCTGCGTACTAGCTTGTAGCAATAACAGGCGACGCCGTGGTTTACCGGATGCCAGGACACTTTGAGGTCTTGGCCCAGGGAGATGCTCGCCTCGGAGCAAGTCGGTGGCTCCGCTGGCAGTTCTTGTTGGAACTGGTTGTTGCAGGCGAATCGGGCATGGACGCAGGGCTGTCCTCGGTGTAGGTCGGTGGTCTCGATAACAAAGGGAGAGCCACTGGTGAGATTCCAGGCGTAGCCGAGGAGTCGGTGGCCGATGGTTTTTGTGGTCCCGGGTGGACCGAACACGGTGAGAGGCAACTCGGAAAAGAGCCGGAGTCGAAGAAGATGATCGAACCCTATGAGGTGATCGATATGGAGATGGGAGAGAAAGAGCCAGCGTACAGTCAATAGGTCTCTCGTTTTGAGAGAGTGAATCGTGCCGCAGTCGAAGAGTAGGGATTCCTGAGAGTTTTTCGGCCGGACCAAGAGAGCCGGGTCGTGGAACGGACCACCGGCCGCCTGTAACTCAAAGACGCTTTTTTCGGAACTCTGCATATGCTTGGTAACCCACCTTCAAAAACTCTGGCGTACGACTGGCAGTCGTTGGCGCGGGCCGTGGAGCGCGCCTTTTCCAGCGGACAGCTCTCCAAGGCAGAGGACCTCGCCTGGGAAGGCCTCTCCAAAGCCAAGATGATGGGGGAGTTTGAGCCGCGCCTGGCGATTTCCCTCTCTAGTTTGGCCGCGATTCAACGGATTCGGGGCCAGAACGACCGGGCGGAGGACCTCTCCAACATAGCCTTGAGAATCCTCCAGGCGGTAGACTCTCGCGGAGAGTTGATGGCGAAGGCCCTGCTCAACTCAGCTTGTTTCTACCACGACGAAGGAAGATGGGGCGAGGCGCGTCGCCTCTACAGCAAAGCCATCTCTCTGCTCGAGACAGGCTACTTTGAGGCCCTGCTGTGTCAGGCTTTGAGCCTTTACGCCCGTCTTTGCTCGGACCAGGCGAGATACTCTCAGGCCGAAACGCTCCTCAAACGCGTGGCTTCCCTGGAGCCTGAGGACCCTCAGAGTTGCATTCTTTATCTTTTGACCTCGGCCCACAATTCTGTTCGCCAGCAGAGGCTCGCGCGAGCCGAGCAGACCCTGGCCGAAGCCGACACCCTTTTGAGCACCGGCTTGAACTTGCAGTTGCTGTGGAAGAGTTCTCTGATGTCTATTCGTGGGGACCTCATGGCCGAGCAGTACACCGCCGGGCAGAGGGTCAAGGGGGCCGAAGAAGCCGACGTCTCCTCTCGAATCGGGGCTGTGATCGAGGCCTATGAGCACGCCTTGGATATCAGGGAGCAGGCCTTGGGTCCGTTCCACCCTTCCTGTGGTGAGGTGATCAGAAAGCAGGCCGAGTTCTA
>CAZVVF010000601.1:0-3722 GCA_964630575.1 uncultured Burkholderiales bacterium
GTGAGGCAGTGCCTTCAGAGGGAGCCAGGAAAGAGGCCGAGGATGATGGAGGTGCTCAAAGCGCGCGCAGATGAAACACCCCTCTTGCTGATTCTGGAAGACGGTCACTGGTCAGATGAAAGCTCACGCGGGATGCTACTGGATGTCGCCCGCGGAATCGCCGGATTGCCCGTCCTTTTTCACCCCTATGACCCCACGCTCTTGGATTCGACGGTCCACAAACTGATGGCCGACAACTCTCGGCCCAAGCCCAAAGTGTTGGCCGTCGACGACGACCCCCAGATTCTAGACCTCCTAACCGTGCTGCTAGCTCCGCTCAAACTCGATATCACCACCCTCTCGGACCCCCTCGAATTTTGGGAAACTCTCGAGCGATGCAACCCCGATATGCTCATCTTGGACCTGGATATGCCCTTTCTTTCCGGGCTCGAACTGTGTCGCGGTGTTCGCTCCTCACCACGATGGTGGGAGCTTCCTGTCCTCTTCTTGAGCGCCTCGTCCGACGAGGAAAACCTGCAACGTTTGTACTCGGTCGGCGCCGACGATTTCGTTCCCAAACCCTTTTCAGGGCCGGAGTTGGCCACCCGAGTGGTCAATCGCCTGGTGCGCTCCTCAAAGGGTTCAGCTCTTCAGCAGAGTTCGGATTTCAAGAGCGGCCTGGACGCCCTGCGGACGGTTCTGGCCGAAGAACGCTGGCAAGACGCCACCATTGTCATCGCCCTGGTCAAAGTCTGGAACGATCAGGAATTGGCCAAATCCCTGGGCAATTCTGTAGTCGCTCAACTCAATCGCAAGCTGGGAGTGAGATTGGCCGATCGATTGCGCGGAATGGGAGCTGTAGCGCGCTGGAAATCCAACGAATTTGTGGTGGTCCTACCCGCTCAAACACTCGACGCGGGCACGCACATTCTCAACACCCTAGTGAGACAGAGCGAACTCGTCAGCTTTCCTTTGGGCCAAGACCGTGAGATAGAACTCAAGGTCGTAGCCGGAACAACCATGATGCAAAACTCCACCCAGAGCCTGGAAGCGGCGCTGCGTCAATGCCAGCAGAGCATCCAAGGTGTAGACGGAGAGGAGATCCTCGTCAGCGCTGGTGAGATGTCAGATGCGAGTTCCTTCGACGAGGTGGAGCAGTGCCAGATCCTGATCCTAGAGCCCGATCAAGCCACGGGCCAGGCTGTCGAGGGCTTGCTCAGAGAAAAGGGCTACCAGCCTCACTGGGAGGGCAAGACCCAAGAAGCCGTTGCCCGATTGACTTCAGAACCACCATCGCTGGAAGCCCAAGTCGTCTTCATCAGCTCCGGCGGCCTGCAACTCTTGAGCAAGCTGCGCCCTGTGGCCAAACTGATCAACATCGTGGTTGCCGTCAACTCAGAGAAAGAACTCGTGACGGCCTTCGACAATGGGGCCTACGATTGTGTCGAGAAGCCTTGTACGGTGGGAACACTCATGAAGCGCCTAGAGCGAGCTCTGGAGGCCTAGAGTTTCGAGGACGCTCTAGAGGATCTTAAAGCGGACGACCTCCAGAGTGCTGGTGGCTCCATCGACCCCTCGCACCGTGGCGCAATGAAAAGGGCCTGCCGCCGTAAGGCTTTGCAGCCGAGCCCCTTCGTTCCAATAGTCTCGCCAATAGACGTCCCGTGGCCGCCCATCCACGGACACGGCAAGGCCGAAGTCAACCTCCGGAGCATACAAGACCGTAAGGCCAAGGCCGCTCAAGGATTGAATCGAGATCTTGCTGACATCATCGAGCAACAACCCGAAATCCGAGCGCCCCAAACGATAGAGTTCGACCAGACCGCCAGAGGAAGATTCCGTCGCGACAGTACCTGTGATCCGATCGACGGACTCAGCCGATGTCGATCCCGGCAGCGGCTGAGGAACAGCCACCCCGCCCTGAAGCCCGTGGTCGCTCGTTCGTTGAAGACAGAACAGGCTGCCGTCTGTCTTCAGATAACTGACCTCCCCGGCAGAATTGATGGCATAGGTCTGCACGGGCTCGTTTTCGAGAACCTGAACACTGGGCACACGACCGTTGTCCAAGTAGAACAACTGCTGAGACAAACCATCAGAGGCCACTCCCAACCCGTACCGGCAACCCCGTTCGAACGTCATCTCCAAGGTCCCGGGACGAATCCCGTTTAAGGTGTAGGCGGCCACAACCCCGGTGCTGTGGTCCAAGCGCAGAAGAGTGGACTGACCTCGACTCTCGGCTACAGCGTAAAGGTGGAGTTCATCGCCTGCGCGCTGGACTCCAAGGTTGCCCACAAATCGAGTCCACGAGGGTGGCCTCCAGAGCGCTATTTTGCCACCCGGCGCGCGGTAGGAAATGGAGTTTGACCGACCCCTCTCCTCGATCCAACTGGGGTGATCGGCGCTGACGTCAAGGCACGGGTCCCTGAACCCTACAAGTCCTTGACCGGCCCCACCCAAGGAAGCGAGAACCTCAGACTTGCGATCCGCACGGTAGAGAACGACCTCGGCTGTGAAATCTGAGGAGCGACTGTTCTGCTCCCGGCCGGTCACGCAGCAGAGCACATCTCCCCTGGCGTTGAGTTGGGCCTGCACCCCGACGAGATCGGCGGCATCGCGATATCTACTCTGAAAAACGACGTCCTTGCGCGAATCCGAAGAGGCCCTTTGCCACTGACCTTGCTGCAGGGCCGAATCGCCACCGCCACAGCCGGCTATACCAGCTAGACCAAGCACCCCAAAGACCAGAAAAGTGCGACGATTCATCTCCACGATGGCGGCTCCTGAACAACGTATCCTACCTCATCAGTATAGTCGAAATTCGGGAAGAGGTAACCCGCTTGCCTAAAAACGATTCCTGTGATTAGAAGGGCTGACCGACTGCCCTGGTGAGAAACTCCACATAGGGGGCGAGCTTTTGGCACGACTCAACATAGCGCTCTAGGAACCCCTTTGCCGTGACCTCTTGAGAAGTCAGCTTGATGACCGCAACGTGGTCCTTACGTTTGAGGTCCTCAAGCCATGGGTCTTTCGCATCGAAACCACGCGGCGGTCGCTTCAAACTCTCCCCGGCGAGAGTCAAGTCAGGACCCCGACTGACCTCTTCCCAGCGCTGAGGGTCTTTCACGATAGCTTCGCGGATCGCCCTGAGTGTGGCGCTATCGGGCCGCCAGATACCGCCCCCACAAAAACACTCCTGAGGCGAGAGGCTCAGATAGAAACCGGGAGTATGAGCGTCCTTACCGTTCTCGTGCCGAAAATGAAGAGCAGCATTCGTCTTGTAGGGAGTCTTGTCTTTGGAGAACCGGACATCGCGATGGATTCGGAACATAGAGCCACCCGACTTTGTAGACAAGGCCAAGAAGTAGGGACTGATGGTCTCCAAATACGGAGCGAACGCCTCGACAAAAGAGAGCAGAGGCTCGCGAACCTCAGCTTCATAGCGTTTTTTATTCTCGGCGAACCACTCTCTTGAGTTGTTCGCCTTGAGTTCTTCGAGAAAGAGAAAGAGAGCCGGCTTTATCATAAATTTCGCTTTTACAGAGCCACCGAGAAGTCCGCCTCCTTGCCGCAGACTGAGCCCCCGAAGGTTTGAGCCGCCTCGCCGAGTAAATCTTAATCCGTGATGGTCGAGGTCAAAAGGATTCCAGAATTCAAGGTGGCGTATATCCGTCACTTCGGTGAATACGGAATGGAGGGCACCCTCCGAACCCTCACCCGTTTGCTCCGGTGGGGTCGTTCCAGAG
>CAZVVF010000602.1:0-3718 GCA_964630575.1 uncultured Burkholderiales bacterium
CGGCAGACTCGGCTGGAGGGGTTTGAGTGCGACAGGTTGCTGGTCACCGACGTCCGCTTTGAGAAGTGCGAACTGGCCTTGTCCAAGTTTTCTCAAGCGAGTTTTCATCGAGTCGAGTTTCTCGAATGCCGACTCACCGGAGTGCAGGCCAACGAGGCATGCTTTCGGGATGTCAGGTTCGTGGGTTGTTCTGCTGAACTCTCCCAGTTTCGCTTCGCCGACCTTCGCGCAACACGCTTTGAGGAGTGCTGCCTTCGGGAGGCGGATTTTCAAAGTGCGGAGCTCTCTGGCGTGGCTTTCGCTCGCTGCGACCTTCGAGGGACACGGCTCTCATCGGCTCACATGGATGGGACAGACCTGCGGGGGTCCAACATCGAGGGACTGAAGGTTGGGGCTTGCGACCTGAAGGGTGTGGTCATTGATTCCACACAGCTCGTTGATCACGCTCAGGACTTTGCCGGCTTTCTCGGACTTGAGATCGTGGATTAGCGCTGGCTTTGCGTCGGCCGTGCTCCAGAGAGGTTTCGACCGCTTTTTTGGCAAAAGTTAGCCCATGAGGGTAGAAGCGAACAGGCAGATGGTGATCGATGCCAAGAAGTCCTGGAGCAACCTTCCTTTTGCCCTGGGACCAGCCTGTGTGGGATTGTGTCTGGTCATCTATCCCTGGGTGGGAGGGTTGGACCCAGCGATGACCGCTCCCATTATGGTGCCCTTCGGACTCGTTTGGCTCCTCTTGGGGGCCTGTATCAACCACTATCACAGCGAGTTGATTCTCGACGGCGAGACGATGGAGGTGATCTATCGTTCGAGTTTGATCCTGCATTCCTGGGATAACAGAGTCTCTCAGGACAACGTTGTTCGCGTTCTGCTGACCCAAGAGGATTCAAAGTATCGCTTCATCATGGAGGTGGTCGAAGGCGAGAACCTGTCGGTAACGACCTTCGATTACTGGCGAAGCCGCGAGTGGTCGGAGCAGGTGGCTGCCTTTCTTGAGGTTCCCCTTGTGGACGAATGTCGCGACGGACGGGAAGTCTTGCCAGAGGAGCTTCGCGAGTCGATTCAGGAACAGAAGCTCACAGAGACCTTCGAGCCCAACCCGCCGGGTAAGATAAGCTATGAGGCTCAGCACGGAAAGCGGGCCACGATTTCCATCCCCCCCCGCGGTTTTCTCCCCTCGGCCCGACCTCGTCTTCTCCTTGGGCTTGTAGTTTTTCTCGTTGGACTAGCCGGGGTGTTTCTCGCCTCGAGCTTTTGGCGCTGGCCCACTTTCTTGGGTTGTGTCGTGGTCGCTGTCTTGGCTTGGGTGAAACCACTGGCGCAAGCCACCCACCGCGAGGATATTGAGGTTTCGCCCAACGGTATTCTGGTGAGCATAACGACGCTTGGACGCAGCAAACGCAAGAGCGTTTCGGCCGCAGAGATTCGTCAGATAACGGTCGTTGTCGGTGAAGATGCACGATTTGAGAGAACGGATTTCGATCGGCACGCTGTTTGCGTAGAAGGTCCGGACATCCACCTACAACTGGGATCCAATCTCCCCAAACTGGACCACGTGGAGTGGCTACGCCGAGCTCTACTCCACGGCTTGACACGCTGAAGCCGCTGAACTGTAACGTCCAGGAGTCTCCCAGGGCAACCGGAGTGTTGACGTAGGGAGCAAAAAAGGCTAGATCTTAATTGGGACAATGTTGTCCTAAATTGATGGAGCTAGCTCTCGATGGAGCTCGTCTTAGAAAGCGAACCAGCCATGATGCAGATTTTTCCCAAAGAACACGGATTCGATGAGCCCCTCGGGTTGCTCAGTGACTGTCACCGTCGGGTAGAACGATTTCTTACGATTCTGCACAAGGTGGTTGAGCAAGCCCCTGAAGAGCAACTTCAGCCTCTCTATCGCGAGGGCCTGGAGAGTGCTCTGGACTATTTTTCGACCGCTGCACCCAAGCACACCGCCGACGAGGAGGAGTCTTTGTTTCCGCGCCTCTGCGGTGATCCGAAGGCGGAGGCGATCATGGCGGACCTCGAAGCCGACCACAAGCGTTCAGAGCCGCTCCACGAAACCGTGGAGAGGTTGGGGCGACGGTGGCTCGCTCAGGGGAGCTTGGCTGCCACCGAGCGAGAGGAGATGGGACGCGCGGTGAGCCTTCTGCGACAACTCTACAGCGCGCACATCAAGGTGGAGGACGAAAGGCTGTTTCCGCTGGCCGCGGAGCTCTTGAGTGATTCCTCGCTTCAGCAAGTCGGTCGGGAGATGGCTGCGCGACGAGGGGTGCACTCCACCAACTAGAGAGCGTTGCTCGCTCTTTGGGGATGAATTCCGGTTCCTATTAGGGCTACCTATAAAAAATTGCTAGGCAAGCCTTGAAAATCTTGAAGGGTACGGGTAAAGTAGCGCGATGCAGAACCTTTTAGAGAGACTTTGCCGTAGCGGCTTCAGGGCGACCGTGTTGGTTCTGTTGCTGTCTTGTCCCCTTCTTGCTGGAGCCCCCGATTCGGAGACCGCCTCAGTTCAGACGGCGTGGCGTTTGTTGGACTACATCGCTGTCGACTATCGTGAGGCCGTCGCCGATGGAGAGGTTACCAATCCGGGTGAGTTCAAGGAGATGGTGGAGTTTTCCGAGTCGGCCTCAGGCCGTATAGCAGAGCTTTCCGAGAACCCCGCAAAGGTCGCTCTACAAGACCAGGCTGCCGCCCTGGAGCGGGCCATCGCCAACAAGAGCGACCCCGATCAGATCGCGAGTCAGGCTCGCGACCTCGCCGCTGACTTGGTCACCGCCTATCCGGTACCGCTGGCGCCCGTCAAGATTCCAGATATCGGCCGCGCGAAGCTGCTCTACGAGAAGAACTGTACCTCTTGCCACGGTGTCGATGGAAACGCTGATGGACCGGGATCGATTGGACTCGACCCGCCTCCCATCGCCTTCACCGATAAAGAGCGAGCCAAGGAGCGAAGTGTTTTTGGTCTCTATCAAGTGATAGGTCAGGGGCTCGATGGCACAAGCATGGCGAGTTACTCCTCGCTGCCAGCCGAAGACCGCTGGGCCTTAGCTTTCTATGTCGGTTCTTTTTCCTACCCCGAGTCAGACACGGCAAGGGGTGAGCAGATCTGGGAGAGTCGCCCCGATCTTCGAGAGCAGATGGACCTCAAAGAGGTGGTCGCCATCACGCCGGCTGCCTTAGCCCAAAAATTAGAGCCACAGCAAGGCGATCACTTGACCGCTTATCTGAGACGGCATCCCGAAGCCCTGGAGAAGACCAGCGGAGGTTCGCTCGCGTTGGCACGGGAGCGACTCAGCGAATCGCTGGCCGCCTACACCGCAGGTCAGAGCAAAACGGCAACAGATTTGGCCCTGTCGGCCTATCTGGACGGCTTTGAGCCGGTCGAACCCACTCTAGCGGCCCGAGACGGTGCTCTTATGGTCAAGATCGAAGAGGCGATGGGGGCGCTGCGTCAGGCCATCGCCGAGGGGCAAACGGTGGAGGAGGTGCGAACACGGATTCAGGCGCTCGATACTCTCTTCGCCCAGGCCGAGCGGGTCCTTGAGCCCGACTCAGCAACCGCCGCGACGAGCTTTTTTGGGGTGTTGACGATCTTGCTGCGCGAGGGCCTCGAAGCTCTCCTGATCGTGCTGGCGATGGTCACCTTTTTGCGCAAGTCTGAGCGAACCGACGCCCTGGTCTATGTCCACGGAGGCTGGATAACGGCGCTTTTTGCCGGGGT
>CAZVVF010000603.1:0-3717 GCA_964630575.1 uncultured Burkholderiales bacterium
CGACCTTCAACCTGGGCAACGTCTCGCACACGGCGCAGAAGCCGGTTCGCGATCCTCGGCGTCCCCCGGCATCGACCGGCGATCTCCAGAGCCCCCTCGTGGGTGAGCTTGAGTTTGAGCTTTCCGGCGGAGCCTTTGAGAATGTCGGCCAGCTCTGACTGAGGATAGAAGTCGAGATGGAAGAGAATGCCGAATCGCGACCTGAGAGGCGCCGACAGGCTGCCTGAGCGCGTTGTCGCTCCCACCAGGGTAAAGGGCTCGATCCTGTGGCGAACGGCGCGCTTGCGCACCCCCTTTGAGATAATCCGGTCAAAAGCCAGATCTTCCATGGCCAGGTAAAGAATCTCTTCGACAGTTCGCGACATGCGATGAATTTCGTCGATAAAGAGAACGTCCTTAGGGCCGAGGCTCCGCAGCAGGACTAAGAGGTCGATGGGGCGCTCAATAGCCGGCCCAGAAGTCGCCACAAGCTCTGTGCCCATCTCTTTGGCCACGAGATTGGCGAGCGTCGTCTTGCCCAGCCCAGGAGGCCCGCTCAAGAGCACGTGGTCTACCGCTTCCTCGCGCTTGCGCGCGGCTTGGAGATAGACTCGCAGGTTCTTGACGATCTCCTTTTGACCCACATATTCGTCGAGAGTTTGTGGTCGAAGGCTTCGATCTAGGTCTTCGCTCTCGCGCTCTGTTCGGCGGGGTGAAAGAATTCTCTGAGGAGCTGGCATTTTGTTCAATTCTCCTGTTGACGAGCCTCTCCTTTGCTGTCGCTCAGGAAGCGGGGGGACTCAGAGCCTGGAGGGCTTCCATCACGAGGCGTTCAGAAGCCCCCTCCTCATCGAGATCGACCCTGGCTTGAGCGATATCGATAGCAGCCTGGGCCTCTTCTTCGGTACACCCTAATGAGAGCAAAACGTCTCTCGCCTCTTCGATCGCGGCACTCGAGGCTGGCAATTCCAGCTGATGGCTGGACACCCCCTCGGGCTTGAGAGCCTTGATTTTCTCATTGAGTTCCAAAATAATTCGGCGAGCACCCTTTTTGCCGATCCCTTTGACCTTGGTCAGCGTGGAGATATCCTCCCGCAATATGGCCTCAGCCAGCTGTCCTGGACTGGCGTGACTCAAGATGCCCAGGGCTGATTTGGGTCCGATGCCGCTGATGCCGGTGAGCAGAGTGAAAAACTGACGCTCTGTGGCCGTCTGAAAGCCGTAGAGCGAAACAGCGTCCTGACGAAAGATCAGGGATGTCAGCACGGTGATGGACTCCCCTGCTCGGCAAGCCTGAAAGGCTCCAGTGGGAACCTCCACCTGAAAACCTATTCCACCAACCCGCACCACAACGGCGTGGGGCTCGGTTCTTATGAGTTCACCACAGAGATGTTCAATCATCAGGATTCTCCAAGGTATCGTAGAGCAAGGTCAAGGCGCAGGCCAGAGCGTCGCTGGCGTCGTCAGGCTGAGGAGGCTTCTCTAAACCGAGTTGCATCATGACGACCTCCCTGACCTCCAATTTGGTGGCTCGTCCTGATTCGGTCAGGGTGAGCTTGATGGAAGCAGGCGCGTAGGCCCGCGAAGGAATAGAGTTCTGAGCCAGCCCCAGAAGGATAACACCGCGCGCCTCGGCCACCTGAATGGCGGTGGTCGCATTGCGACCAGCGTAGAGGTGTTCCACGCCAGCCAAGTCTGGTTTAAACTCCTCTAGGACCTTTTTGAACTGGCGGTAGAGGTCGAGAATTCTGTCTTGGCGAGGGTCGTCCTTGTCTGTCTCCAGACACCCGTGAGCGATGTGATGGACGTGCTCGTCCCACATATCCACAACCCCATACCCGGTTCTGGCGATACCTGGGTCGATGCCCAGGAGTCGAATCTTCTTTGGCGGAGCCGTCAAGCCTGGTCTTCGATCTGGGCCCACACTTCATCACTGAGTTCGATGTTCGAAAAAACCTGTTGAACATCGTCACAATCATCGAGAGCGTCGGTCAGCTTCAAGCATTGGAGAGTGTCCTCGACCGATACCGCCAACGTGTTTTGCGGGATCTGAACAAAGACAGCATCCTCCACTTCGATGTCCTGGTCGTTGAGTCCAACCCGGACCTTGTGGAGGTCTCCCCTCTCGGTCAACACGAAGTAGAAGTCGGTCTCTTCCTCTTCCCCAACATCGATCGCTCCAGCCTCTGTTGCAGCCAGAAAGAGATCCTCTTCAGAAACTGCCGAACGAGGCACCAGAAGCTTCCCTCGCTGATCGAAGGACCAGGACACACAGCCTGTCTCCCCGAGTCCGCCTCCATTCTTGTTGAAAGCTAAACGAACCTCGGCGGCTGTGCGATTGCGGTTGTCGGTCGCCGCTTCCACCAGGATAGCGACCCCGCCTGGTCCATAACCTTCGTAGGTCACTTCCTCGATGGAATCGGCACCATCGTCGCCAGCGAGCTTTTTCAGGAGACGATCGATGTTAGCGCTGGGCAGATTCTCCTTCTTGGCCCGCGCGATGGCGTCCTTGAGACGATAGTTCGACTCAGGGTCTGCCCCCCCTTGACCAGCGACTAGGATCTCGCGAGACAGCCTGGTAAAAAGCTTGCCTCGCTTGGCATCGACCCGTCCTTTTTTGATACGAATATTATTCCACTTGGAATGTCCGGCCACGAGTCTCTCCTAGGGGTACATACGGGTCAACATTCGAGGAAACGGAACTGTTTCTCGAACGTGGTTGAGTCCACAGATCCAACTCACTGTGCGCTCCAAGCCGATTCCGAATCCGCTATGCGGCACGGAACCGTAGCGTCTCAGGTCCAGATACCACTGATAGCTTTCCACTGGAAGTTCGTGCTCGGCGACGCGTTGCTCCAAAAGGGCCAGATCGGCGATCCGCTCTCCCCCACCGATGATCTCGCCGTACCCTTCCGGTGCCAAAACATCTGCCCCCAAAACGCGGTCGGGGTTGTTCGGGTCGGGCTTCATGTAGAAGGCCTTGATGGCGGTTGGAAAGTGGGTCACAAAAATGGGGCAGTCAAAGTCCTCGGAAAGAACCGTTTCGTCGGTACCACCAAAGTCGTTGCCCCGCTCGAACTCAACTCCTTTGGCCAGCAAACGGTCGACGGCCTCGTCGTAGGTAAGGCGCGGGAAGGGAGCCTTAACCTTTCTCAGCTTCTCGACATCGCGCTCCAGCGTATCCAGCTCAAAGGCCCGTTTTTCGAGGACCGTCTGGACCACGTAAGACAGGAACTGCTCTTGGATCTCGAGGTTCTGTTCGAACTCGCAATAAGCCATCTCCGGCTCACACATCCAAAACTCCATCAGATGGCGTCTCGTTTTGGACTTCTCGGCCCGGAAGGTCGGTCCAAATGTGTAGACCTTCCCAAAAGCAGCAGCGGTCGCTTCGTTGTAAAGCTGGCCGCTCTGACTCAAATAGGCTTTCTCGTCGAAGTAATCGGTTTCAAAAAGCGTTGTCGTTCCCTCACACGCAGCCGGGGTTAGAATAGGTGTGTCAACCCTCAGGAAACCGTGATCGTCGAGCCAATCTGACATGGCTTTCATAATCGTGGCCCGAATTCTCAGCGCCGCATGCTGCTTTCTGGAGCGAATCCAAAGATGGCGATTGTCCATCAAAAAGTCGGTGCCGTGTTCCTTAGGAGTGATCGGGTACCCCTCGGACTCTGAGACGATGACCACCTCGTTGGTCTGGATCTCATAGCCTAACTTACTCCGAGTATCGGCGGTGACTTCACC
>CAZVVF010000604.1:0-3712 GCA_964630575.1 uncultured Burkholderiales bacterium
TTGCTTGGCGTGGTGACTCCCGGTACTGAAGACACTGAAGAAGGTGAAGAATCCCACCACCACGAGCCCCAAAGCGATCACGATCTCGATCACGCTGAAAGCGTGTTGCTCTCTCATTGGCTCCAGCCCTCGGTGCGAACCATTCGAACCCCTGTTGAGATACCCGTTGCGGCCTTGCTATCGAAACGCTTGCCGTACTCGTGCTGAACGGCTCGCGCGATCCAGTTGGACTCAGTCGCTTTAGGCTTGTAGAGAGAAGCGCGTAGGAATTGTGGCGTGAAGTAGAAATTCTGCCCAGAGATATCTCCATCGAAACAGGTCATAGAGCCCACAAAGGTGTGGGCCTCGACTGTGATGTTCCTCTTGGCCACGAGCATACCAGCCATCAGCCGTGGCGTTGACAAGTCACCGACGGATATCGTTTCAGCGTAGATGAGAGGCCCATTGACCTCGCGGAGATAGCCCTCGGCGATGCCGTTCTCAACTTGGTCTCGCAGGTCATCAACCCAGCGCTCGAACTCCGACACGATGGGACCCAAGGTGGCGTCCAGAGCCGCGTTCTGCAGTCGATCCAGGGCAGTCTCGCTGCTCTCAAAGGCTTCCACCGTCTCGCTAATGATGCTGTTGAGAGCCCCGCCACCGGGCAAGAAGGCGGTCGCTATCTGGGTGACGATCTTCTTGGCCAGAAGCTCTATCACCGTGTTCATGGCCGTTTGCAGAACCTGGTTGCTCAAATTGTTGAGTTGCTCTTGGAAATCGAAGTTCAGGTTCAAGCCTCCAAGATTCACAGCCGTGAGGGCCCTCACCATACCCACCGGATCCACCTTGGGCAAAACCGGCACGGTGCCCTCACCAAAGCCCCACCAATCAGCGTGGGTATAGAAGTTCTCCCCCAAACTCGCGTTCATAGCGGGTGTGTAGAGATATGTAAAACCCCGGAAGATCGGGACCAGAGCATTGTCTCGGTTGATGGGAACAGCCGACGGAACTGGCACGGGACCAAAAGGAGTGGGTACAAAGGTTAGCTGAAACGTGGCGGCATAACTTGCGAAGAAGGGTTGCCTCCTGTGGAAGGGCCCAGCGAGCTTGGCCAGATTGGGAGCCACGTCCGAGAAGACCGAATCCAAAAGCCCGGGCAAAAATTCCAAACGGCTCTCTTTGATCGCCACCCACTTGGCAGCGTCTTCCAAACTGGTCGCGGTGTACGAGCCGTGAGGAATGCTCACACTACCATCGGCTAGGATCGCTGTGGAGATCGGTGCCACTCGACCCGCCCGTGAGCAAACCCAGAGGGAACCGTAGAGGTCCGAACCCGCCAGCCTCACATCTCCGTCAACCACCAGAGTGGCCCCCTCTTCCAGCACCAGCTTGCCTGAGGCCTTAAAAGGATTTCGAGAGCCGCCGTTGGGGTCCCTCAAGGTCAGGTCTCCCCCAACGTGCATCACCGACCCTTTCTGGAGCCACAGATCCCCCTCGAAATCACAGTCTCCGGCGTAGCGAAAGGTGCGCCCCGGTGGGACCGTAAAGGTCGCCTTGGCGTAAAATCCGTTGTCGAAACGGAAATCGGGTTCGAACTCTTTTCTACCGAAGTGAATGACTCTCACTTCGTTCACCACGCTACCAGCCAGCTCTTTGAACTTACCCGTGACCAGCTTGAGGAGGAAGCTTCCGAAGCCCTCAAAGACAGGCCCATAGGCCCAACCTCTGATCCCAGTATTGGGGATGCCTTCATCCTGACTCCGGGTCACGGGCTCGTCCACGTTGCCACCGATGGCGTTGCCCACAGCGTCGTTGCGCTTCCTGGAATCTTCCTTGACTTCGTCTTCGAGGTCTTTGGCCTCTCGCTCAAGGGCCCGGAGCTCAGCCGTCTTATCGTCGATCTTGACCTGAATCTCGTCCTTCGCCAACTGACCGACGGCTCTTCGTTTCTCCTCTTCGAGTTCCGAGATTCTCTTTTCGACAGCCTTTATCGCCTCATCCAGGCGCTTGGCCTCTTCAGCGTCTGCCTCTGAGTCGCGATAGCCAGCATCCGAGAAATCTGCAAAATCTGGTGGATAGGGTACGTGGACCCAAAACTCAAAAAGGACACCCGGAATAGTAGCGCTGCCACCTGGAATCGAGGGGAACGGAACCTTCATGGCTTGCTCCAAATTGAGGCCCGGCGTGTTGTTGCCTCCAAAGAGCATCGTCACCATGCTGCTGGCTGTTTGCAGGAAGTCGCCCTTTATCTGTCCGGTTTTGTCTCCCGAGGCCGCGACTCTCGCCATCTCACCCTTGAGTGATTCCAGTTCATCCTGAAGTTTTTGCTCATAGGCGCGCAGCGGGAGGTTCCCTCTGAACCCTATCCCACCTGGGCCGCCCAAGGTGATCTCTCCCGATCGGGAATAGCCTTGACCATAGGTCATCTCGTCGACCTGGAGGTCGCCCTCACAGGCCACCATCACCGGGACACCGGAGAAGGCGTCGGCACTCTCGCGCTCATCGTCCAGGGTCGGGTTAGACCAACCCCTGGCCGACTCGAGGGAAATCTTGCCCTTGGGGGCGTAGGCCCCGTAGCCCGAACTCGCCTGGGTGACCAGCCATTGATACTTCTTCCCGAACACATCGAGTGCCGCGTCGCTGGTTTTTGGAGTCACCTTGTAGGTTTGAAAGCCCGGAGGATATTCGTGATCGGCGGGGGTCAAATTGGGCAGACCCTCCTCGGAGAACAAGCTCTTTCCATAGTCTCGCGCAAGATCCAAGTCCGAGAGCAAATCCGTATCCCCACGGACTTTTACCCAACTGGGAAGCGGCTCATCTTTGGCCATAAGCGTTGCGACTTCAAACTCGAAGCTCTGGCGAAACTGGAGTTCAGCTTCGGCCTGAGTGACGTTTCTCACCGCCTTTGATTGGCTCATGTGCAGCCCCAAAACCAGCACTATGAGAATGAAAAGAATGGCCACAACAATGGCCAGCATGTTACCCCGTGGGCGTGATCCCAGCATCTTCAACTGTTCATCACCCTAGAAGGCATCCCTTTTCCGGGCTTTGAGAGTGCTTCGTTTTCCTACAGGGTTTGGCTTTGGCTCACCAGAACACCAACGGATGCCACTCTTTCGGTATACCGCAGTCGGGGCGGATGGGAAACAGGTCAACGGAACGTTCAAGGCAGCTAGCCGAGAGCGTCTCATGGAACACCTTCGGGAATCCAAACTGACACCTGTGAGCATCGAGGATACCGGCGACGGAGATTCCATAGACGTCGCCTCCGAGCCCACGAAAAAGAGCGCGCCATCGATAAGTTTTGGAGTTGGAATCAGCCGCAAGGAGCTGATGATCTTCACGCGCCAATTGGCCACCACGCTCCACGCCGGACTGCCCTTGATTCGCATCATCCACGTTATCTGCAACGAGTCCAACAACTCTCGCGTCAAAAGAGTCATGGGTGCGGTGGGCACCAGTCTGCAAAAGGGCAAGAGCTTCTCCCAAGCGTTGGAGGAGCATCCCACCATCTTCGACTCCATGTACGTCAATCTGGTCAAGGTTGGAGAGCGCTCCGGGGACCTCCCGAGCTGCGTGAGTCGCTTGGCGGAGTTGATCGAAAAAGAGATGAGCCTGCGCCGAAAGGTCAAATCGGCCATGGCTTACCCCAGCTTCATTCTCATTTTCACAACCATCATGACCTACGCCCTGGTAGCCTTCATGATGCCTCTGTTCGTTCCGGTCTTTCGTG
>CAZVVF010000605.1:0-3710 GCA_964630575.1 uncultured Burkholderiales bacterium
AGCCCTGCCACCAGAATCAACGCTCCCTGAACCCCGTTCGCAAAATACTCGGCTTTGTCGTGCCCGTAGGGATGCCCGGAATCGGGTGGGGTCTTGGCGATCCTCAAGATGACTACCAGCATCAAGGAGCTCGCCAGATTGATGATCGACTCGGCCGCGTCCGAGAGAAGCCCTATCGAACCGGTGGTGTAGGCTGCTAAGGACTTGGCAGAGAGTGTGAGAAGAGCCACACCAACGGTGAGCCAGGCATATTTCGCAGTTCGTCGGTCCATAGTCTGTGCCAAGTTCTGACCAGACAGGTCAGGTCCTATGCACCCGACCTTGAGCGACCTCCGTGAGATACTCCACGGCACACCGAGCAGCGTATCGCTGAATGCGACGGCCCAGGGGGGCAAAGAGGCTCACGAACCAGAGATTCGGGCGGGACCAGGCTTCAATGCGCAGAGTGACTCTCCCATCGCGCCGCTTACAGACCTCAAAGACCTCCTCGCCCAACTCAGGGTGGTGGGTGAGAGTTTGATAGGCAAAACCTGACCGCCAGCCATCTTCGGTTTCTTCCAAGGCAAAAACATCAACCACGCGACTGGCGAAAAAGAGCGAAAGGCCAGGCAAGAACCGATAGTTCAACCCCACCGTGTCCCCCACTTGCAAACTCTCTGTCTGGACATAGGGGGTTCCTATCTTGGGCCCAAAGATGCGGTATCCCAAGACACTCTCGCTGACTCGCAAAAAGCTGCCACAGGCCTCGGGTGGGCCTGCCGACTCGGTGCCCAAGATGGCTTCGGTGAGATCGTGGTGGGGGTTTGGGACCATATCCCTCGCCGCCTGGGGATGGATGGGTCGAGCCAACCAGGGTGTCAAATCGGGCTCGCTCCAAGGGAACACAAACTGCACCGCTTAAGCCTCCAGGAGAAGATCGTCGAGAGCGAAGTCGCCGTTCACCAACTTCTCTTTCTCTCTCTTTTGCAGACGCTTGACCCGCCACTCGAGTTTCGAAGCGCGACTACGGTCCCCCACCTCTTGGTGAAAGACAAGCTCCAAAGGTCCCTTGCCCCTGGTAAACTTGGCCCCGTTTCCGTCGGTATGCTGAGAAAAGCGTTTGGGAACATCGTTCGATATACCGGTGTACAACTTGCCGTCGCCGCAACGGATGAGATAGAGAGACCATTGACTCATAATTGATAGTGTCCGTCGAAACCGGAGAGCTTCCTCCCTCCCAACAGGGACGCAACACTCGAAATCCTGCGATTACGGCTTTTTTTCGGCAAAGGATATACCCCCTGACATCGGAAGGACTCGCGATATGAACAAGAAGATATTATTCACACTTTTACTGTTGTTGCTGCCACTCAGTATCGGCTGCGACAGCTCCTCTGATAATTTTAGTGGTACCACCATCATCAACAACTCCAACTCCGGGCCTGGACTCAGCGGTCAAACCGGCCAGGTCACACTGCAAACGCAATTGGCGAGAGCCTCCCAAGTGCTAGCCCAGGAAACGTTCGTGTTCCAAACTCAGACCATCCCCAGCTTCGTCACCGACCTTCGCTTCACCGGTGTCGACGCCAACGGCGCTTTTGTCTATGGACCGGTGGTCAAGAGCAAAGCTCAGACCATCGTTCTTGAGGATGTGCCCGTCGAGGTCGTATCACTGCGCATAGAACTGCTCGCCGACGGATTCACCGTTGGTGGCCTGGTCACACCCATCGATGTGATCAGTGAAGAAACCACCTTTATCACCGATCCGACCTACGTTTTCCCTGGTGGCTCTGACCCCAGCGAGGTCTACGGTAACTTCATTCTCCGAATCGACGAAGGCGAACCCAGCAAGATTCTGGCCCCCGAGGGCGACTTTCCGGCAGCCAGCGCACCGGTCTTCGACTTCCCGACATCGCTTGTCACCAACGGTGTCACGCGAGTCTCGCCGGGCAACTACACCGTCAGCGAAGCTGGTGATTATCTCGTCAGTTACGGGGTGGAAATGCCCACCGAAAGCCAGACTCTGGTACAACTGGTACGCAACAACTCCTACGTGCCGAACACCCAGGTCGACCTCTCCACCGTCTCCTTCTTCTTCCCCGATCAGGTACCGCTCGCCCAGTCATTCGAAGCACCGCTGCAAGCCTTCCAGTATTTGGTGACTCTCCAAGCTGGCGACGAGGTCAGCCTGCGCGTCGTAGACTTTGGTTTCGCAGGCCCACAAAACAGGATCAACGCTCAAACAGAGGGTAATCCTGTCTTCTACATGGTTCAGGGAACCTTCTCCATCACCCGACTCGGTGAGGGCGGAGTCACCGGACCCACTGTACCCGTGAACGCGGAATGATCTCAACCTTCGCAATTCAACCTCGGTCTAGGAGGACCAAATTATGAGAAAGATCCTATTGAGCACCTTGCTCGCCTTCATACTACCACTAACCATCGGGTGTGGCAGTTCCGACAACTTTTCAGGAACGACTGTGATCAACAACACCACAAACACGGGCCCTAATCTGAGCGGTCTGACCGGGCAGGTCACTCTCGAAACCCAATTGGCACCCACCGCGCAGGTTCTGAGCCAAGAGGTTCTCATCTTCAAAAGCCCTGTCATCCCCGCCTCTGTCACCGACCTTCGTTTCACCGGTGTGGACGCCAACGGCGCTTTTATCTACGGACCGGTGGTCAAGAGCAAAGCTCAGACCATCGTTCTTGAGGATGTGCCCGTCGAGGTCGTATCACTGCGCATAGAACTGCTCGCCGACGGATTCACCGTTGGTGGCCTGGTCACGCCCATTGCCGTGGTCGATGGCCAGACGACCGTTTTGAACGACCCCAACTACATTTTCCCTGGAGGTTCAAACCCCAGCGAAGTTTATGGTAGCTTCGTCTCGCGGATAGGAGAAAACCAGCCCGGAGAGTTTGGAATCCCACCCGAGGGAGGATTCCCGGCCAGCGAAGCCCCAGTCTACGATTTTCCCACCTCACTCGTGACCAACGGCGTGACCCGAGTTTCGCCAGGCAACTACACCGTGAGCGAAAGCGGCGACTACCTACTCACTTACGGAATCGAAACCTTCTCGGACAGTTTCGTACTCGTTCAGCTTGTTCGTGATGGCGTCTACGTTCCCAATACCGAGATCGATCTGACCGCTCTCTCATTCTTTCTCGACCGAAAGATATCCGCTCAGTTTAACTTTGGCGAGAGTTCCCCACTTCAGGGTTTTCAGTACATCGTCACCCTCCAAGCTGGCGACGAAGTGAGCCTCAGGGTGGTCGACTTCGACTTCGAGGGACTCAATCGAGAAGTGCGAGCCCAACAAACCGACAACCCAGTCTTCGAAATGGTTCAGGGAACCTTCTCCATTACCCGACTCGGTGAGGGTGGAGTTACCGGACCGACTGTGGTACCTCCACTCCAGGACGGATAGAGCCTTCAGCTCTGAATAAAATGGGAAAGCAAACCCATTGTCATCAAAAGGCCCCCTCCTCGAAAAGGAGGGGGCCTTCTCGATCAGAGAAGTCGCCCAGATTGCCCAGCCGAGCAAAGCTCTCCCAGTCGATGACGCGACCGCCCGTTGAGCGATCGGGCGGCGCACCACACTCGTGACTCTATCGTGACTCACCGTTGAGGATTCCGGCAGGGCCACCCCATACACTCGTGATGTGACTACAGCGCCTGCAACTCGTTATCGAAATCGCTCCCAGCCCTGCTCTCCCCCTGCATCAGAGCC
>CAZVVF010000606.1:0-868 GCA_964630575.1 uncultured Burkholderiales bacterium
CGCGCATCACCTCCAACTCCTGGGGCGGACCGGTGCCCAACGCTGGTATCAAACAGGCCTTCGCGGAATCTCCAGCGCTGCATCTGGTAGCGGCCGGAAACAGCGGATACAACAACGATTGGCTGCCCTCGTTTCCAGCCAACCACAATCTGGACAACATCATCGCGGTGGCAGCGACCGATCACAACGACGGGTTGGCCGACTTCTCTCAGTACGGTAAGCGCAATGTGGACTTGGGAGCTCCTGGGGTGGACATCCTGTCCACCGTGCCTGGCGGAAAGTATGACGTCTACTCCGGCACCTCAATGGCCACGCCTCACGTAGCCGGTGCTGCGACCTTGATCGCTTCTGAGTACCCCGACATCAGCAACGAAGACCTGCGCCGTCGTCTGCTCGAAGGGACCGACAAGGTCGATTCTCTCGCTGGCAAGACAGCCACCGGTGGACGACTCAATGTCAACAACTCCTTGAAGCTGGACTTAGCCCAGGCCTAGAGTCAACGAGGAGCCAGCAGCTAGCGAGCCTGGCCCCTCCCGACCCGAATCATAGGCTCGGAAAAGGAGCCGCGGACACTCACCTCGCCGAGGCCTGCCGGGAGCAGAACAGAGCGACCGGGTTCGAGTGTCCGCGAGCCCTGTTCCCACTGGAGTTCAACCGGCTCCGAGGTGGAGGCAAGAATCTGAAAGGACTCTCCCTGCAAGGACCAGCGCTCGGGCTCTCGGACCAGTTCAAAATCGAAGTAGCGACAGGTCAACGTGTTGCCATCGACTCGGCCCGGGTCGGCCACTGAGCGCTCTAGACACTCTTGCGCTCTCTGCACGTGAAGCTCTCGATCGCGCCCCCAATCGTAGAATCGGTACGTCAGATC
>CAZVVF010000606.1:878-3709 GCA_964630575.1 uncultured Burkholderiales bacterium
TCGCAGCTCTGCTGCACTTCGTAGATCAGATTGCCCGGGCCCAAAGCGTGAACAACGCCCGCTGCTGTGTAGAGAAGCGCCCCCTGCTGAGGTCGATAGCGGTTGAGGAGAGGGAGGATCTGCTCCCCTTCGATATGGCGAAGGGACTCCGCGCTGACACCGTCTGCTAAACCGTGGATCAACTCAGCCTCCGATGAGGCTCGGTGAACATACCAAGCTTCGGTCTTTCCCCGCGCTGAGTCGTCACAGGTGAACTCGCGAGCCAGAGCATCATCGGGGTGCACCTGAACCGACAACCAGGCTCGACAATCGAGCCACTTGGTCAAGATGGGAAACCCGCCTAATGAGGGAACGCCCCGTCCCAGCAGGTCTTCACCGTGATCGCAGAGCAACTGGTCCAAAGTCATATCCTGACCTTCTAGAAGAAGATCACCATGAATTTCCCAACTCTCGCCGATCGGTTCGGTCCCCGCTTTCCGACCGAACTCCAGGGCCAGGCGGTCGCCTCCCCAAACTCGCTCTACCATTTTCGGCTCTAGGAATATCGGCTGGTTCAACATAGCCCCTGGCTTCTTCGCCCAAGAGACATTTCCTCATGGCTGCAAGGGCAGAGGCCCAACCTAGCGAGCCCGAGGACGGGTCCTCGGGTGGATGGCCCACTAGCGAGAACAGAGAGCCGCCGGTAGGCTCATACGGACGGCGGGTCGCAACATCCGCGCTGCCCCCTTCACCGGAGTCAGTCGAAAGACTGAGTAAAACAGAGACTTTTGACCCTTGACCAACAGTACTTTCATCTTTTACTCTAGAGCCGTCCTGACTGATTTGCGGGCTTGTTTGATGAAGGTCTTTTCATGGAGGCCAAATCGTAAGAATGGCAAACTCCGATTGCTTGGACTGTAGGGGTCAGTAAATTCAAGACACAGAGGTGTTAATATGAGAGATACACCGGTACTCATTTTAGGAGCAGGCCCCGCAGGTCTGTCGTTGGGGCACGAACTCGCACGCCGAGGCCTCGAATATAGAATTCTCGACAAGGCGTCTGAAGTTGGAAGCACCTTTTACAGGATGACCGACTCGACGGAGTACGGGCCGTGGCTCAACAACACTCTGCCCGGAAGCCCTATGCCTCTCTCCAAGCTCTTTGCCAGAACCACGCGCGGGGAGTACGCTCGGTACCTCTCGAAATATCGCCACGACCACAACCTGGTTGTAGACACGGGTACCTCGGTCATCTCTGCTCGCGCCACCGAAGACGGATTTGAAGTCGAAACAGACCAGAGGATGTATCACTGTCAGTTTCTGGTCAATGCCACCGGGTATTTTTCGAACCCCTTCACCCCCGACTTCCCTGGACTCCAGGAGAGCGAGATCCCAACTCTCCATTCCTCGGAATACGTCTCCCCCCTCACCATCACCGAAAAACTGGGAAAGACGCAAGCCAAGATTCTCATCGTTGGCTCGCGCCTCTCGGCTGGCGAAATCATGGAGGAACTCCACAAGGTCGGCCACGAGATTCATTTGAGTCACCGGAGCAAGCTCAAGTATTGGCCTTCGCCTCTGGAGGAAGCTCTCATCTCGCCTGTGAGCATGAGCTGGGAACGGATCGCTCTTAAAATCAGGGCTCCCAAGCCTTCCAACCTCAAGCCCCGTCTCCGACGCGGATATCAAAAATCGCTTCTGGACGAAGGGACCGTCAAGAAACATCCCAAGATCAAAGAGATTCGCGGAGAGACCGTCGAGTTTGCCGACGGAGAGTCGGAAACGTTCGACATGATTCTCTTTGCCACCGGTTACCTCCCAGCCCTCGCGCATCTTTGGCCCCTGCTCAATGGCGAGAAGCCCAAGGTCTCAAAGCTGGAGTCCAAGAGCAATAAGAACTTGTTCTTCCTAGGCTACGAAAATTCACGAAACTTTCGCAGCCAGTTTCTGCGTGGCATCCGAGACGATGCAAAATTTCTCGGAGAAGTTCTGGAAGAGCGCCTCTCCAAGGTGGGCAAGATTCACATCAAGACAGCCACCGCTCAGGGCGTCTCCCCATCGGCTTCGCCCTCCCAAAAGCTTGTGGCAGAGAACGTCCAGGACTCCTAGAGGCCTCTGAGCCTCCCAATAAGTTCGAAAAAGAGCAACAGGGCGTTCATATCTTTGAGCCCGCTATAGAGTAGTATGAGTTCTGGAAAGGATTTTTCATGAACTCAATCGCTGGAAAAGCTTCGTTTCGAATCGCCTCCTACAATGTTCTCAATCTTTTTGACAAGGTCGATGATCCCGACAAGCGAGACGAGGGCACACCAGCGAAGTCCACTGCCAGCCAGGCCGCTCTCGCTGACGTGATGGAGTCTAGCCAGGCTGATGTGATCGCGCTTCAAGAGGTCGAGAACCTTGAAATCCTTACCCAGTTCCGCAATGAGAACGGACTCAAAGACGACTATCCATACGTAGTCTTGGTAGAGGGCAACGACGGCCGTGGTATCGATGTAGCTCTGCTCTCCAAACATCCCATTCAGAATGTCGAGTCCCACAAAGACGAAGTCTTCCCCATCAAAGGGCAAAAGGACAGGGGCTTCTTGAGAGACCTTCTCCAGGCGGATATCGACATTCCAGAATACGGCCCTGTACGCTTTTTTCTCAACCACTTCGCCAGCAAGCGTGGTGGTGCCAGAGCCGACTCCATGCGAGAGGCCGAAGCCAAAGCGGCAAGAGAGATCATCAAACGCGAGACGAAGGGCTTTCCCGGTCAGAGATACGTCATGATGGGTGACTTCAACGACACCCCTGATTCTAAGTCCGTTCAGACCTTGACCCAAAAGGACGACGAGGGATGGGGCTTGGTG
>CAZVVF010000607.1:0-1089 GCA_964630575.1 uncultured Burkholderiales bacterium
TTCTTGCTCCGCTTGGAGCCCCCTGACTCCTCGCCCTTCTCCTCGTCTTCAGTGGTCGGGACAAAGCGCAGGGCTTGCCCGGGAACCACCAGAGCGTCCTCGATCTTCTCGGCGAGAATCTCCACTGTAGCTGTCATCCCTGGCTTGAGAAGTTGCTCAGGATTGTTGAAGGACACCAGCACCCCGTAAACCACAACCTTCGAGGTGCTGTTCTCCTCGGTATCGGGAGCCGAGCGGACCTGAGTCACAGTACCGCTAAAATCTCGCCCGGGATAAGCATCCACTCCAAACTTCACTGGCGCGCCTTCAGCGACACGGCCGATGTCGGCTTCTGAGACCTCGGCCTTCACCTGCATCTGATCGAGGTTCTGGGCTATGACAAAGAGTTCCGGAGCTTGGAATTGGGCGGCCACGGTCTGTCCTTCATCCACTTTCCGATTGATCACAACACCGCTGATGGGTGAGGTGATGGTGGTGCGCTGAAGGTCAACATTGGCCTGGGCCACTGCGGCTTGGGCTTGCGCCACAGAGGCCAGGGCGGCGCTCACTTGGGCTTGAGCCACATCCCTTTGAGCCTAGGCCACCACCAAGCGAGACTGGGCAGCCTCGATATCGTTGCTCGCACTCATCAATTGAGCGCTGCTCTGGGCCAATTGTCCTTGGGCCTGGAGAATGGCGGACTCGGCCGTTTCTACACCGGCTGAGGCCACTAAGTAGTTGGTCCTAGCTTGGTCTCGCTCGGACAGAGCGACCAGTTCCCGCTGTACCAGGTCCTCGGCTCGCTTGTAAGCCAGGTAAGCGTTAGCGCGTTCTGCCTTGCGACTGGTTAAGAGCGACTTGGCATTGCTCACACCAGCGGCCGAGGTTTGCCGCTGAGCCTCAGCCTGCGTCTTTCGCAAGCGAGCAGCGGTCACGTCGACCTGGGCCTGCTTCACCGAAGCCTCGGCACCGGCCAGTGCCGCCTGGGAGCTTGTGAGCCCGGCCTGAGAGGATTGCAGATTGGCCTGCTGTGCGGCCAGCCTTGCGATAAACTCGCTGGGGTCGATCTTGGCCAAGACTTGACCGCGCTCGACCTGAGAGTTGAAATCG
>CAZVVF010000607.1:1099-3704 GCA_964630575.1 uncultured Burkholderiales bacterium
CCTCCGAGACGGGACCACTGACCTGGCTCCCCACTGTGACTGTGGTGGTCGACTCAATATTTCCAGTGGCGGCGACGTAAGCCTCAATCGTCTTTCGCGTGAGTTCGGAGGTTTCAAAGCTCGCCTTTTCCTCTTCGTTGCCGAAGGTTCGATAAAGGGCTACCGCCACTAAAAGCACGAGGATTCCACCAAGAATCCTCGGCCAAAGGCTTTTCTTCTCCGTTTCCATTTCGCTCTCAATCCGCGCAACTCAGGTTGCTGCTGACTCTGTATACCCAGACCTAACCGGGAACGACACCTCTAAGATGCCTTCGAACCGAGTTTCTTTAGAATCAAAAGGAGATTCTCCCGCTCTTCGTCCCACGGTTCGAGGTCATAAAAATCGGCCTGGAGCCCTTGGTTCGCCGCCCACTGGACAAGATCCGATTTGGCAAAAAGTCCCAAAGTGTGACGCTCCTGTCTCGTTTCGACCTGGGCTCCGCTGCGCTCAAGGAACAGGTATATAACCTCCAAGGTGGTGTCCTCGGCGATCGGGTCCCACTCGTAGTGGGTGAGCGTGATATCAAAATCGTCTTGCTCAAAATTCGTGAGATAGCGATAAGGCCCACAAAAGGAATCCTTCACCGCATCGACTTTGACCAGCGCCAAACCCGAATCCTCGAGATGTTCGAAGAGAACAGAAAAGAGAGCCTCGATCTCAGAGCGACAGGTGAGATAGCAGAAGGAGTCGTGAACCGCTATCAACGGAAACCTCTGACCCAGTCGCAGGGTCGTCATATCGTGTTGCAGGCACTCTACTCTAGGCACGAGTTCCTCCACGCGTTCGAGCATCTCCGCTGCCAGGTCAACGGCCACGGCACTGGCCCTGCCTGGGAGTTGGTTGAGAAGGTGGTAGAGGTGGTGTCCCCCGCCTGTACCCAGGTCCAAAATACGGAGGTTCTCTCGCCCCGGCAACTCCCTCTCGATCACTTCGCACCACTCGCTCATCTCCTGTTCATAGGATTCGAGCGGGGCGAGCAGAGGCCACAGGTAGGCGTGGGTTGAGTAGAGGGGATAGCAGGTCACGAGACGGGATTTGCGATGACCCGACACTCCCCTTTTAAAACTCTACGATGAACTCAGTTTCCGCTCCATGACAAAACGGGAGAGATGCCTCTCCAGAGCGTTCCAAAAGCGTTGACAGTAGCGCTCAAAGGTGAGATTGGAGGTGAGATACGGCGTCATCATGCAGGACCGCAAAAGAAACAGACGCTCTTCACTCTGCCATTCGCCTTCAGGAATGCCCAGCCGGTTGAGAAAACTATCGACGGACGCTCCGTAGGTTTTCCTTTCCAGCACGGTCTTTGAGAGAATAAAGTCCTCAAGATAGACAGGCCCGGAGCGATAGGAACACTGATCGTAGAGGAAGCTGTTGAGTTTGTTAGTTTCCTTGAGGGAGGAATCCCCCACCTCTACGAGAGCGAAATCAACGATATTGAGGTCGGGGCGCACCAACGGCTCGATAGCGAATTGAACCCCCAAGACTTCAAAAGCGACTCGGTCCTCGACCGCGGTGTAGAACTCTTGTGCCCCCACAATACTCTGACCGAGCAACTGACCGTATCCATAGAGATTGAGGGGAAGCACCCTGTGGGCCATCCATACAGAAGCCGCGCTCGCCCCTGGCTTGGAGCCTTCCATAATGAAGCTACCCAGCAAGTGTGGCGCGATCTCTTCCTCATCGAAAACGTAGGAGGCAAAGTAGGAGACCATATCGAGAACCCGCCGGTCCTTCATCACGATCCCACCGGCGGCGTAGGGCACGTAGCCTAGCTTGTGTGGGTCCACAGTGATCGAGTCGACCTGCGGTGTGGCGCTGTAAGCGTTGTAGGTCGAACGACTCGGCCAAGGGACATCCAGCGGCAGGGCGCCGGTTCTGTCGAGTTCACTCTTCATTCGCTCAAGGTCGAGATACTCACCATCCTCATCGAGAAAGATGGCACGAGCATAGCCACCGTAGGCAGCATCGAGGTGAAGGTAAAACCCCACGCCACGCTCGGACTCCAGTTCCTCTCGTAGAGCCACGATCTCATCGAGTGCATCGACGGCTCCAACCTCAGTGGTCCCGGCTACGGCAACAACCCCGAGAATCGGTGTCTCACTCTCCACGAGTTCCAAGACCTTTGTCCTCAAGGCGACCATATCCATGCGAAAGAACTCATCGACGGGCACGAAGATCAAGCTGTTCTGCCCGAGTCCCAAGATATCGGCAGCCTTGACCCAAGAATAGTGCTTGGAAGCGGGTACCAAGAGCTTGCCGAGCCCCGCGTGGGAACCGGTGTATTGAGCGGTTTCTTCGCGCAGTGCAGCGAACTCGCCACGCGACTTGAGCGCGGCCATCAAGTCGACGACTTCGCCGAGGGGAAGATTGGCCCGCTGCATAGCGGAGTGCTGGTGAAAGAGCTCGGGATGACATCGAACCAAAGCCTGCCCCAAGGATTTCAAGTTTCGGGCCACCCAGAGCGCTTCGTAGTTGGCGATGGTGCCACCCGAGGTGATGTGTCCCCAGGCTCTTTCCGGGTCGTAGCCAAAGAGGCTCGCCATCTGTTTTCCCACTTCCAACTCG
>CAZVVF010000608.1:0-3703 GCA_964630575.1 uncultured Burkholderiales bacterium
CCCCGAGGCCCGCACCTTTTTCGTGCCCGTGTCCGACAGCGGCATGTTCGACGAGAACGAGTTCGTGAGAGACCAGCACGACAGAAAAATCGTGCACGAAAAAGGTACCTACCTGTTCCGTCTCTCGGGCCGAGAACGCGAAAAGAGCGCCAGTTTCTACACTCCCGAAGTGCTCACGCGTTGTCTGGTGAAGTACACTCTCAAAGAGCGCCTAGAAGGTCTCTCTGCCAACGACATTCTGGACCTCACGGTGTGCGAGCCTGCCATGGGATCAGGAGCCTTCTTGAACGAAGTGGTGAACCAACTCGCCCACGCTTATCTAGAGAAGCGACAAGAGGAAACAGAAGAGAGCATTCCCTCTGATCAATATCCTCGAGAATGGTTGAGAGCCAAATATCATTTCACCTGTCACAACTGCTACGGGGTGGACAAGAACCCCCGAGCCCTGGAGCTTGCCAAACTGAGTTTGTGGCTCAATACCTTACACAGCGATTTTCAGACGCCTTATCTGGACCAGCGTCTGGCCACAGGCGACAGTCTGATCGGGGCACGTCGGCAGGCTTATCACCGGGCGGATTTGGTGCGGAAGAAGAGTAAGAAGAACCCTAACTGGTTGGGGCAGGCCCCCGAGAGTGTTAAGCAGTGTGAAAAGGGGCAGATCTATCATTTTTTGGTGCCCTACGACGGCATGGCCGATTTCGAAAAAGACAAGAACGTCAAGCAACTGGAAAAAGACGCCATCGACCGCATGAAGGCCTGGCGCAAGGAGATGGCCGAACTGTTCACTCCCGACGAGTGCAACAGCCTAGAGCGCATCTCCAAGCGCATCGACGAGCTTTGGGCTCAGCACGCTCGAGAGCGCCAGAGTGTGTTGAAACAGGTCCGTCAACCCATCGCTCTTTGGGGCCAGGCCACAGAAGACGACAATCGTCTGGCCTACTCCGTGGAGCAGAGCGCCCAGGCTGCGGCCAACCTAGAGCGTGGCACCAGCGCCGGGCAGAGACTCAAAGCGATCATGGACTACTGGTGCGCCCTCTGGTTTTGGCCCTTAGATCAAGCCGAGCTACTGCCCAACCGCGACGAATGGCTCATGGAGCTAGACGTCTTGATGGACAACGATGTGCAGACCCTCATGGACAGCTTTCCCCGGCTGCGGGTGGTGAAGCAGGTCGCGCAACGGGTGCGCTTTGTGCATTGGGAACTGGTCTTTGCCGAGGTCTTTCAAGAGCGCGGTGGTTTTGACATCATCGTTGGGAACCCACCTTGGGTGAAGGTTGAGTGGAAAGAGGGCGGTGTGTTGGGAGACATTGCGCCTGAGCTTGAGGTGAAGAAGATCTCCGCTTCCGAGACGGCTAAGAGGCGGGAAGAGGTGTTGAAGGGAGATGAGGAGCGGGGGCTTTATTTGGGGGAGTATCAGGAGATGATCGGGACGGCGCAGTTTTTGAATTCCCACGCCAACTATCCGCTTCTGGCGAAGCAGCAGACGAATCTTTACAAGTGTTTTTTGGTGTTCAATTGGCATCTTTTGAACAGGAGTGGGATGGAGGGGTTGATACACCAGCCTGGGGTTTTTGATGATCCCAAGGGTGGGGTTTTAAGGGCGGAGTTGAGTGGGCGGTTGAAATTGTATGCAAGGTTTCAGAATGAACTCATGCTTTTTGAGGGCGTTCTTCACACCCGACAGTACTGTTTCACGATATCTTCCGGTATCAGAGCAGAGCCAAGATTTCGTTTCGTGTCAAACCTGTTTCACCCGAAAACAATCGAGGCTTCTGAGCGACACGACGGCTTCGGTGGAACACCGGGGATTAAGAGTTTAGAGGACAGTTGGGAGCTACGCGGTCATCGTTCGCGTATCGTGGAGGTCAACAAGGAGGCGCTAGGGCTTTTTGCCAGTCTCTATGATTCGCCGGGTACGCCTGCGATAGAGGCGCGGGTTCCGGTGGTGCATAGTCGTGAAATATTGAGCGTTCTTGGTAAGTTGGCAAAGGTCGAGCGTCGTCTTGGCGACCTCGGCGACGAGTATTACTCAACGGTCTGTTTCGACGAAACGAACCATCAGAAGAACGGCACCATCCGCCGCGAGACCCGATTCCCCGAGAACGCCTCCGAGTGGATCGTCTCCGGCCCTCATCTGTATGTCGGCACACCCTTCTATAAAAACCCGAACGAGGGCTGTAGCACACACCTTGACTACACAGTCATCGATCACACCACCATCCCCGACGACTACCTCCCCCGCACCAACTACGTACCCGCCTGCGACCCTGCGGAGTTTGTGAAGCGGACGCCGCATTGGAGGGGGAGGCCTTTCACTGAGTGGTATCGGCACGCGAACCGACGAATGGTTTCTCTTACTGGTGAGAGAACCTATGTGAACTGCATATTGCCCCCCGAAGCAGCCCACATTGACCTGACGTACACCATCACATTCAGCAGCTACCGTGACCTAGTATGCTTCTCCGGGCTTGGATCGTCTCTCATTGTCGACTTTTATGTCAAATCCACCGGTAAAAGCGATGCTCGTGGGGATCTAAATTCGGTCTTGCCTCTGCCTAATCCATCTAATTTGGACCCCTTCATCGCGGCCCGCACCCTCCGTCTTAACTGCCTCACCACCCACTATGCCGACCTCTGGCAAGAATGCTGGGACCCTGCCTTCGCCTGTGACAGCTTTACCAAAGACGATGCCCGCCTCGGCTCCTGGAATCATCTCACTCAAAATTGGCACCGCCACTGCGCCGTCCGCACTCCCTTCGAGCGCCGCCAATCCCTCGTCGAACTCGACGCCCTGGCCGCCCTCGCCCTCAACCTCACCGCCGTTGAACTCTGCACGATCTACCGAGTCCAATTCCCAATCCTTCATCGAAACGAACGCGAAACGTTCTACGACCAGCGCGGAATAATCGTCTTCACGTCAAACCGCGGCCTCTCCGGCGTCGGCCTAACCCGCAAACAATGGGAAGAAGTCAAAACCACCCAACCCGGCGACGAACTACCCGACTACGCCACCGACTATGTCCCACCGTTCACTCGTTGCGATCGGGAAGAGGATATGACGCTGGCTTATGAGGTTTTTCAGGAGAGGCTAAAAGACAAGCGATGAAAACTAAGACTTACCCCGCAGGCTCAGAGTTTCGCAGATGGGACTTGCACGTTCACACGCCAGCTTCGTTCGTGCAGAGTTACGGTGGGGACAACAGGGAGACCTGGGAAAAGTACTTTGAAGCTCTCCGCGAATTGTCAAAAAGGACCAAGGTTCTCGGCATCAACGACTATATCTTCATTGATGGTTATCGTCGAGTGAAATCTGAGTTCGACAAAGGTAATCTTGGAGAACTTGAGCTCATTCTCCCGATCATTGAACTTCGGGTCAACCGTTATGCGGCAAACACTGGGGCGTGGCGAAGAATCAACTTTCACGCCGTGTTTTCCAACGAAGTCTCTCCAGACGACATCCAGGCACAGTTTATCAATGGGCTATCACGCGACTTCAAACTGAGTCCGGAGCTTGATTCAACGAAGATCAGGTTCAGCGGGATGCCAACGCGAAAATCGCTCGAGGATTTCGGCAATCAAATTATCGCCTCGTCCCCCCCTGGAGCAGCTCAGGGCCTATCTGCATTGAGAATCGGTTTCGACAATTTCACAGTTGATCTTGAGAATTTGCGTAAGCTTTTGAGATCTTCTTATTTCGAGGACA
>CAZVVF010000609.1:0-3702 GCA_964630575.1 uncultured Burkholderiales bacterium
TCAATGGCGTTTTCAAACTGCAACATCTTGAGGTAGATATTGCCCCGAGCCGCCCACACGAAGGCATCTCGCGGACTGAGTTCCAGGGCTTTGGTAAAGTCGGCCAGCGCCGCTTGCCGATGGTCGCCCATCTCGTCAAAAACCAAGGCCCTCTGGTAGTAGGCGGTGGCATCCTTGGGCGAAAGCTCTACGGCCGTTTGGTAATCTTCCAGCGCTCTGTCGTAGTCGCCGAGTCGATGGTAGGCCTCGCCTCGTCGAAGGTAGGCCTGGGAGAACCTCGGAGCGTTCTTGAGCGATTCGCTAAACTCGGTGACGGCGACGTTGTACTTCTTGTCCTTGAGCGCATCCACACCCCGTTCATAGGCCAGTTGGGCCGGCACAGCACAGCCCAGGCACAAAGAGGCATAGGCTGCCACGGCCGAGGTCCTAAGGACACTGAGAAACCTTTTCTTCAAGCTAATGTTCGCCCTTCCAGCATCGCGATGACCATACTTTCGAGCGAAGACAGCTGGACCTTTGTCAGTTCAATAAACTGAAGCGAGATCAGGTGACATCCCTCGTCGAGGTCAGCACGACTGTTGATAACCTTAGCGTGGATGGAGAGTGTGGGAGAGTTCGCCGAGGGCCCAATGAGCGCCAGCACCGTTCTCCCGCGCTTCATGCTGAAAGCGCTCTCCACGAGCGCTCCACCGACAGACAGATTGTTGACTCGGCCCTCAAGAATGTGGCGCCCTGTTGCGTCGTCTCGCAAAAACACCTTTTGCGTTGTGGATAGACGCACGTGTTTACGCTTTTGGTAGACCGCCGTCCCGGTGAGACCTATCTCAGAAAGAAGGCGATAGACCCAGGTTCCCTTGAGTTTGTCACCCTGATCGCTGTATCGAACCCCGGCGCTCAGCTCATCGGTGTTGGAGTTGGACCGACACCACATCACCACAACATCGAGTCCACTCTCGCTGTCGAACCGCTCGCTGAACGGAAACGACACGCGAAGGATGTCCCCCTTGCTCACCTTAGGGACACCATCGAGACGCATCCCCGTGGTACCGATGTCCACGATCGAGGCTTTGTGATCGGTCCCATCGAGGTTCAGGTTCACTCGGTACTGGCAGAGGATCCTGGGTGAATCGCGGCTCTCCTCTGGCGAGATAGGATCGCCTCCCAAAACGAGGCTGCGAAATCCCTCCAGCAGCTTTGATAGAAACGACATATCTGCGTTACCCCCTCTGTCCGGCTTTCTGCCGGAGTTGGGCAACGAGTTCAGCATTGAACAGAGAGTCACCAGCCCATCTGGCTACGACCCCTAGAATTTTGGTTGAGGCCCCGTGAAATTTTGAAAACGGGAGGCTGTTGACACAGACAACTCCGCGGACCTCTTGGCTCGATTCTTCAATAATGGGGGCCGCCAACAGAATCGGATACTGGCCCTCTTGAACCGATGATTTGTGACCTTCATTCTCTTTGAGAAGATCGAGAGCCGATACCGGCCGCTTTTGCGTGACAGCCATCCAGGCCAGACTCTTCTTGTCGCGGATCTGCTTGAACTCTTCCGGGACCACTACGTACCCCTTAGCCGCCTTGATATCGAGAACATCTCCATTCAAAACATAGACGGTGCTTCGGGTGGCAGAGAGGTAGTCGTTGAGGAGGTCGCAGATGGCGGCATAGAGGTCGCCTTGGTCGAGAACGGAGAGCCGTCGGGCAATTTCAGAGAAAGAACTGACGGTTTTCACCTCGCCTAGAATCCGCTCGTTGAGCTCGTTGTTGGCCTCAGTGAGCACCAGTATCCTCTGTCGCAATCTATCCTGTTCGGTGCGGGACCGATCCAGCTCTTGGCGCGCCTCTCGCAGTTGCTTGTTTCGCGCTTCTTGAACCATCCCCAGCAAGATACCGGTCACCAACATAGCCAGTATCGGAAGAGAATCTCCCGGGCCTAGGCCACCAGAACCGATGATGTATAGTCCGAGTCCAACAAAAGAAGCGATGAGTGCAGGCCGCAGCCCGTACTGACTAGCTTCAATGGCAATAACGAACAAGAACGGATGGAGTGCAGCGCCTGTGAAGCTCCAATTTCCATCGTTGAAGAAATACCCCACCAAAGCTACGAGTGCATAGAGTGCGGCTATTTCCCAAACGAACGCTAGTGATCGCTTCATTCTCTGTCTCCTTTTCGAAAGTCCGGAACATCCAATTTCTTTCCGTCTCGAATGTAGTACGTCCCGAACCCGCCGGTGTCACCCAGCATTCGAGGTTCAAAGGGCTTCTCTTCAGCCATGGGCTGAGAGCTAAAAGTTCGATACTCGAGCCTGTCTATTCGATTGAACAGCAGGTAGAACCCTACGATCAATCCCAGAAGTGTGCCGCCTAAGAGACCTAAACCATAGGTATTCTCTCCGGCAAAAAGCGTCCACGCGCCAACCCCAAGACATCCAATGAGGCTAACCCCAGCGGTCACTGCGGCTTCGGGATAGAGTTGAAAGTAAAACATAATGACCATGACAAACAGAAGAATGGCTTGAGGAAAGGCACCCAGTGTCATGTTGACAAACAGTTGCCGCTCTAGGTCTGACATTTCCAAAACCTGTTGAATCGGCCTGGCAAAGCAAACCGTGGAGAACGTCACCACCGCTTGGATGAGCGTGAGGTTTACCAGAGCATCTTTCAAATTTTCCCGTAGGATATCTTTTTGGCGCTCGATTATGGACAAACTCTTACGCGCCATGACGGCGTTGTAGAATCCTCGATAGTCCTCATAGAAGTTCGTCTCGTTGTGAACGTAAAAGATGATGACGGCTGGCAAGATCGTCATCTGTGCATAGAACGAGGCCAGGTCGAGGGGTTCATAAGCATAGAGCACGTGAGGCTGAACCGGGTCGCCTACGGTGAACCAGTAGATCATAATAGAGGACCAGATAGCCGTATAGTAGAGCGCGCCTGCCAAGGCCAGCGACGGGGCCTTTTTGAAAAACGACAGCCATTCAAAATTGAAGGAGACCGCGGAGTCGAACTCGCGAGCCAGAGCGGTCAGTCCGATGACCACGATGACGGCGTTACCGATCAACATGCCTAAGATGTAACCGACGTCACCGAGTCGTAGCCCGAGATAATAGGCGCTCAGAATCGCCGCCACCGTCCCTGTGGCAAAGGACGAGGCCACCAAATGAAAGGCCCGGACAGCACCGACAAAGGCCAGCAACAACCAGACCAGACTCACCATGGCAAACAGCGAGGCCGATATCATCGCGTAGACCCAACTCACCTCAACCTGAGCGAAGAAGACGAGCCCGATGATGTAGTGAACCACCCCCGAGACCACACCGACCGACAGAAACGAGGGGATGTGCGCGGTCAATTTCTGGGCGTCGAGTTGGTCGGCCAAGTAGCGCGTGACGATCAACTGAAAGGGTGCTGTCGTGATCAAACTGAAGGCGTAAATGTAGATGATGGTCTCTAAAAACAGATCGGTTCGAGACGCGTTCTGACGCATCAAATACCCGATCGAGATCAGACTGATAACCGTGAGAACCCAAGGCCCAGCAGCTACCAGAGCCGCGTTATAATAGCCTTTAAGGAAGCCACGAAGCGTGCCCTCTTGAGTGAAGCGCCGGAGTTGAAAACCTATTCCTGCCACGCTAGACCTCCGCCCTCTGAGATTGTGAAGTTCTGGTATAGGAGTGATAGATCGAGCGATATGAGTCTAGC
>CAZVVF010000610.1:0-3700 GCA_964630575.1 uncultured Burkholderiales bacterium
GCTGTTTTCTGCAAGGGCATCCCGAGGTTTGGCAACAGGTCACCGACAATCCCCCTCGCGAAGGTATCACCCCGGACCAGGAGCATCGCGTTCGGTGCGCCGGCTTTGCTCTCAAAGCTGCGGTTTTTCAGGAACGGTTGATAGGCGAGCTAGAGAACTCTGGAGTGCGAGTCTTGGCGCTCAAGGGGCTCTCGCTTTCCAAGCTTCTTTACGGAGACATCGCTGAGCGAGAGTTTGGCGACGTGGACCTTCTGGTCAGCTTCCAGGATGCCGCAAAAGCCAACGCCGTGCTGGACTCTGTGGGCTTGCGGCGGACTTACCCAAGCGGTCTGGCTCCAGGCCAGCAAGCGGCTTTCTTTCGCTACGGCAAGGCGCAGAACTTTAGCGAGACTGGGGGGGCTGTTTCGGTCGACCTTCATTGGCGGCTGGTTTCGCCCTGGGTCGGTTCCGACCTTATGCCGTTCGAAGAACTGTGGGCACGACGTCAGACTTTGGAGCGTGAGGGGCTTCGACCATGGTCGACGCTGGGTGACGCGGACACCTTGGTCTTCTTGGCGCTACACGGATTTCAGGACGGCTGGCCCAGTCTCAAGCAGTTTTTGGACCTCGCTGTGGCGCTGGAGGTTCTCGACTACGACTGGAGCGAGGTTCTGGCCATCGCTGGATATCGGCGAGTGGTGGTGGAGCGCGCGATCGAGCTCTGTGTGAGACTGTTGGGGGTCCCGCACCCCAACACCATGACTCACTCTTACCGCGACTACCATCACGCTCTCGAAGAGTGGGAGCGTTTGGCTCTGGCTGGTAAGACTCCCCAACGAAAACTGCTGGCAGCAAACCTCTGGTCGTGCCATCCTAGCGAGGCCCTGAGGCGTTCTGTCTCCGCACTTTTTTGGCCCGCCATTGACGACATCAAAAGTGTGAAGCTGCCCGCTGGAATGAGTTTTTTCTATCCCTTGGTGCGGTTCTTTCGCTTGCTCAAGAAGGCGTTCGACAGGCGCGAGTTCTCCTGACAGCGCGGATTCGACCAGCGCTCGAATAGGAAAGGCCCCCAGCCTCTGCTAGAGCACCTCGCCATGGGCCTCTCTCATGCGACTGGTCAGGATGCCCACGGCAAGCAGGCTGATCTGAAAGACGACACCGACAAACAGCGCCCAGTCCAAGGTGATCTGACCGACCATGGAGCGTTTCCACAATTGGGACCAGTGCTCGGCCGGCTCGGGAAAACGCCAGACGTGGACGAGCCAGCTCATAGCCAGAACCCCCTGCAACCAAATATAGACGCTGCGATATCGCCGACCGAAAGCCTCACTGATGGAGATGGGAAAAGTCTGCGTCTTGAGGGTGTCGGCTAGGTCCTGGCGCCACTGCCTGTCCAGGGCTTCCTCAGACTCTTGCTCTAAGAGGGGGACAAAGTACTTCCGCTCCAACAAGCGAACCCGCAGGCTCCACAGCTCGAAGTATCGGTACCGCCTGGCTTCTATCCACAGAAAGAGCGTGATCATTAAGGTCGCCAGGGCCAAGAGAACCGGTCCCGAGCGCGGCTCGGAAAAGGACACGGTCAGTGCCGCGGCTGTGCTCACGACCGACCAGTTTGTGGTGGAGTCCAGCCGCGCTCGCCACATGTCAGCCCTCTGCACCTGAGCGCGGTATAGGTGGGCAATGGAGCCTTTGTCCATAATAAAAATAGCCTCCTCATTCTCCCGGCATAGGTTTTCTCACTCAGACTCTCACAAATGGAGTTCAAGGAAAACCTCAGGTTGCAGTAGAGGTCAAGGTTACCCGTAGGGACAGGGCCTAAACGCTCTTTGGCTGGGTGAGGTCCAAGGGAATCCACCCAGTGGAAAGAACCTCAGGCCCATGCGAGTAGGATTTGTGGGCTGGCGAGGTATGGTCGGCTCTGTACTGATGGAACGGATGTTGGCCGAGAAGGACTTTGAGGGCCTAGAAGCGGTGTTCTTCTCGACCTCTAACGCTGGTGGAGTGGGGCCGGACCTGGGGTTTCCGATTCCGCCCTTGGCCGATGCCAACGACCCCGAGGCACTCAAGGCCATGGATGTCATCGTCACCTGCCAAGGTGGAGATTACACCAAGAGCCTCTATCCCGCGCTCAGGAACGATGGCTGGAAAGGCTTTTGGATCGATGCAGCCTCGGCGTTGCGTATGGACAAGGACAGTGTCATCGTCTTGGACCCTGTGAACAGGAGCGTTATCGAGGGCGCTCTCAATCAGGGTGTGCGAACCTATGTAGGCGGTAACTGTACGGTCAGCCTCATGCTGATGGGCCTTGCTGGACTCTTTCGCGAGGGGTTGGTGGAGTGGGTCTCTGCTATGACCTACCAGGCCGCGTCCGGTGCCGGGGCTCGCAACTTGGTAGAGTTGGTACGCCAGATGGATGGATTGGCGGATTCGGCCAAAGAGCTTTTGAGCCAACCTTCACCACCGGCTCTAGCCGTGGAGAAGGCGATCACCGGGGCTCTGCAGCGCGGTGAGATTCCCACGGAGGCTTTTGGGGCTCCTCTGGCTGGGAGTTTGATCCCCTGGATCGATTGCGCGGTGGAGAACGGTCAGACTCGAGAAGAGTGGAAAGGGATGGCCGAGACCAATAAGATCCTGGGCCAGACCCCCGGAGTTCAAGTGGACGGGTTGTGCGTGAGGATCGGTACTTTGCGCTGCCACAGTCAAGGTCTGACCATCAAGCTTCGTCGCGATGTGCCCCTGGACGAGATTGAGGCTATGATCGGCGAGGCTCACGAATGGGTGGAAGTGATACCCAATGAGATCGAGGCCACCAGGCAACGACTCACTCCCACGGCTGTAACTGGGAGTCTCTCGGTTCCTGTGGGGCGAATGCGCAAGATGAACTTGGGCCCCGACTATCTGACTCTCTTTACCGTTGGCGACCAACTCCTTTGGGGCGCAGCAGAGCCGATCCGGCGGATGCTCAAGATCGTGGTAGAGTCGTCTCAGAGAGTGAAGGCCTAGCGGAGGGCTTTGGAGAGCGAACTTCTCTAGGCTCACAACGGGAGGGGTCCCCTGGCAAAAGGGGGCGATTGGATCAGGACAGTCTCGACGACTTGAGGGAACGGACCGAACGATTGAATTCGTAGGCGAGATACTCCTCGAATTTCTCTAGCTTTTGATTGATGACGAGGGCTAGGCCCGAGGCGTCGAGGTCCACCCCGTTGGCCGACGTCACTCCGTTGGCGAGGAAAGGTCGTACCCCCACAACAACACCATTCTGGACGTAGGTGAGTCGGCCTGATTTTTCCCTCGATGACAGGGTCCGAAGGTGGGCGAGGATACTGTCTTTTTTGACGGTGACCCAGGATGCTGACGCGATTTTGAAGAGGCGTGGATCGGCGGGGCGGAAGAAGGCGGCAAAGGTGTTCCAGTCGTGGATCTTCGAGTCGAACCTCTGTTTCTTGTGGAAGGTGTACTTCGTGCGTAGCTTGGCGATGTTGCCATTGGTGATCTCGCTTGAAAGAGTGCGCGGACTGCCTGTCAGAAAAAGATCCAAGGTTGTCTTTCCGCGGGTTTTGTAGTGTGCAACTCGTAAGTCTCGTTGGTCCAATCTGATGCGGACGGGACAGTGTCGAAGGTATTGGGAAAGGCTGAAGGCGATGGTGCTTCGCCCCTTGACTCGGGCGCGCAGATTCTGCCAGAAGCCCTTTGGGGTTTGGAAGTTCAACTGTACTGAGAG
>CAZVVF010000611.1:0-3693 GCA_964630575.1 uncultured Burkholderiales bacterium
TGCCCAGTGAGGGCTTGGTGGTCGAGTTGCACGGCGACACGGTGTATGGCATACACCTTGTTGCGCCCTCAAGAGACTAGCAAACCCGGAGTCAGATGGCCGCCATGGCTCTGGCTTGGCCGCCGAGTCTGTGGGAGTGGGATTCGATTTTGCACCGCTCAAAGGGCATGATATAGGACTTCGAGGGGCTTTTCCACAGACTTGTGCACAACACTCCCAGGACCTCGTTTCTCTAGCGATGCCAACCTGAGGGGCGAAGGGTGAAGCGCTTGCTGAGACGAACCGAGAGGCTCACTCCCTTGCTCTGACCCGAAGAGCCTGTACGGTTCGCAGGGCGGCGTTTGGGGTAGAATGCCGATACAGGCTCTAGGCAGAAAGAAGGGTGGAATGAGATGATAGAGGATAACGCGAGCTCCGGTCGTCTTTCCACACCCAGCCCCGAGACTCTGCTGCGCCAGGCTTGTGCTGAACCCGAGAATGGGGAGACCCTCAAGCGACTCGATCACGGCTTGAGTCTGCGGGATCGCTTGCCTCAAAGGCTTCGCGAGGAGCATCGGCATCTCGCCGAGGCCGCAGAGCAGCTGAGGCGAGGACAACGGCCCGACCTAGAAGCCCTGGCCCGAGACCAGGACCCCATTTCTGGCGCCTTTCAACTCAGCCCCGGGCCCACGAGCGAAGTCGATTTTCTCTCTCTGAAGCTGGCCACGGCTGAAGAACTTAAGGAGTTCGCTTCCAGCGGTCTTTCGGTTCGTTTCCTGTCGCTCAACGGTTCGCTGGAGAGCTTTCCGAGTCTACCGGGCCTTGAGGGCTTAGAGTGGCACAAGGCCCAGGGAACTGTAGCCTTACCCCCTTTGCGGCAACTGCTCTTGATCGAGCCGAAAATGGATCGATTGCCGGAGCTGGCTGAACCTGAAAAGCTGCTTGTGCTGCGGCTCGAAGCCGCTGGCGATATGAGGTTAGACTTCAGTTCTTTTAGCCGGTTGCGACATCTGTCGATAACCGGCTTGCGCGGTGTTGAGGAATTGACGCTGCCGCCCTCGACAGAGCTTGAGTTTCTGGAAGTGGAGAAGAGCGGCTTGCTCACGATGGCGTCCTCCTGTCCCTTGGAGGCGCTGGCCCATCTCAGTCTCGCCGACAACCAGTTTGAAGCCTTGCCGAACTGGTTGCTAAACCTTAGCCAACTGGAGTTTCTGAAATTGGATGGCAACCAATTTCAGTCTCTGCCAAACCTCTTCGATATCCTGCCGAGATTGAAGAACCTGCACTGCAGCAACAATCCTATGCGCCCCCAGCGCCTACCCGAAATTCTGGTCCCACCAAGAGTGGAAAAGGAAGTGCGAAAATCCTATTTGGCCGGGCACATAGGGCTTCTCGCTCAGGCCGAGGGAATCGTGATGCAGAGCGAGGGCGAGAGCAAAGAGCTCGTTTACGAACTCAACGGTGAGCAGCAGACCTGGACTGTGGACTGGTTGACCGGTAGAAGCTTTCAGCCCTGGGGTGATCTCCGAGAGCCAGAGCGATACAGGCTTTGGCGTTTGGACGAGACCCGTGCTGTTCTTTTTGCCGATACAAATATGGGGGAAGTCTATCTCTGCGATCTCAGTAAGAAGCAAGCCCACCTGCTTTTTGCAACCGGCGATAGCGAGCCGAGCTTTCACATTCTTGAACCAGGGATCGGGGTGGTCTATGACGCCAAGACCTGCGCCCTGCTCGGTGCGCTCGGTCAGATCACCAAGTCTCCGATTCGAGAAGGCAAGGTCGCTTGCTGTGGAGACCGCCTCTATCGCCTCTACTCTTCTGGGGAGCTCAGGGCTTACGCCCATCAAAACGGCAAACTGGTCAGAGCAGAAGAGTTCGAGAAGGCTCAATTCGGGCTGGAATTGCCCCGGTGGTATCGGGAGCCCCCGAAGGATATCATCGCGACGGAACTGATCGTGACCGCGGACAGCCCCCATATCTGGGGAAAGTTTGGCAACACGCTGCTGGCTGTTTGGGAGAAGACGAGCGGAGCTTGCGTCTTTTCCGGGGCTGTGGAGTTCCTGGCGGGAAGCGACAGCCCCAAGGAGACCTGAGGTCAGATCTTTGCAGTCCGAGGAGCTTCACTCATGGGTCTCGGCTCCCGAGGCACTGTTGCTCGACTGGGTGGACGTTCCGCTCCGAGGATGGCCATGACTTGTAGGGGGCGGTCCTTTCTGAATTGTATCCGCAACCTGGTTGTTCGAACGGGGTCCTTGCCGCCGTTTTATTCTCTTTACAAGTCCCTCTACTGGCTCTCTTTTAGAATTGTCTGCTACTCTTTTCGCCGAGATCGAGATATGCTTTGCCTGATTTCGACTGAGGCTTCTGACGAGCGCTGGCTCCCGGGAATCAGCGACATCGATGTGATAGCGTTGGTGAGAAGCAGTGCGCTACAAGCCAGCTCTTCTCTGACCGCCCGCCTTCGTTTGCGCCACCGCATTCTGCGAGCCTTTCTGCCCCATTTCAGTGATTTCGAAATCGTGGATGAAGAGTCGTTCAAGGTTTTGGGTCGCTCCGTCTTTGGCCCCATGTCGACAGCCAAGACCTACCGCATCGAGAATTTCAGAGCTTCCAAGAGTCTCATGGCAAGGCTGGAGCCGGCGTGTCGGGGAGGAAAAGAGCAATTCTCAGCCGCCGATCATCTGCGCAACGCTATCCTGCGGTATATCAATTTTCACATTCCGAACTCCAGCCTAGCCAGCCAGGAATTGTGCTATTGGGAACGGGTCAACCGGAGGCATCTGAATGACAAATTCTGCGACCTGATGCTGCAGTGCCAGATCCCGACTGAGGAGGCATCTCCTCCGCTGCACCTTGGCAGCCCTTCAGGCTCTCTGCTAGAGGCCTCCTTGTTGAGGCTCGAACACTCAGCGGTCTCTCATCTCAAGGCCGACCCTCCCACCACTCGACCGCTAGGACCAGCCACTGGAAGCGATCAGAGGCTGGCACCAACCCTAAGGCAGATCGAACTCTTCTTGAACCGCCTGGGACCGGACCGGCTCGATGTTGTGGTCTGGCGCGAATCTCACTTGGGAGGGCGTTCGACGATGGCGTTCGTCTTGCCGCTCTCTCAGGGCAAGATCGAACACGGGGCCTTGGAGGGGTTGCAGAGATTCTTGTTGGACATTCGTCTGGACCCCAACCTCTTCACGGTCAATCCCCATCAATGGACGCACTCGGCACCCTATCCTCTCATTTTTACAGCGTCTTCGTGGAGGTCTTGGCTGCGTTGCTATCCCCTGAACGCTTACTACTTGAGTCGAGCCAAGAGCGTTGTTTTCGCCACCGAGAGACTGCGCGTTCTCTGTCCCAGACAGATCGATCTCGTGAGCTTTGCCCGGGTTCAGCTCGGTGTCTGGAGCACCAATCGAAACGGCTTCGACGGTCGAAGCTCAGAGAGGGCGCGGAGATACCTCTTGGAAGTCGCAGAACTGGCTCGCCTGACCGAGGGGTTGATCAAGGGACAAGATCCCTTGATCGATGAGGATTTTTCGCTGCCGCCACTCTGCTTGGGGCAAGCCGATCACCTCTGCGCAGAACGCCTTAGAACCTTGGCCTTGGCGGTGGCCTCGGCGAGCTGACGAGGGTCTTCATATTTCCTTCACACATTGGCGACGCATCTGAGGTATGATCAGCAAGAGCTCGCGCGGGGGCCAAGGAAAGTAGGAAAATTAT
>CAZVVF010000612.1:0-3692 GCA_964630575.1 uncultured Burkholderiales bacterium
GCCGTCTCTGTGGTGGCTGTTGTTTCGGTTACAGGTGTTGCTTTTTCCGCGGGTTCGGTCGGTTGTGCTTCGGTCGGTTGTGCTTCGGTCATTGGACTCCTCGTAATTGCTCGCGATATATTATATGCGAACTCTTTCCTTTTTATGCGAATTTGAATTCGGCCATTTGGGGGCCAGGTCTGTTATTCCTCTGAATCTCTCGACTCAAACGTGGAAAATCGAATGAGTCGAGAGATTTTTTGTTACCTGGCCGTGGAAGTAGTGGCCGACAGCGGTGTGGGGTTCGCCCAATCCTCGCCGACCCGAGCTTCGGCAACCATCGGAACAGAGAGCTTCATGCACTCTTCCATTTTGGCCATTAACTTGGCTGCCACGCTCTCTACAGATTTTTTGGGAACCTCGAAAATAAATTCATCTCTCACCTGTCCCACGAGCCTTGCTTTCTCTAGCTCTTTAGCTGGAAGCTTGGAGACCTCTACAGCAAAGCGCTTCAAAAGATCGGCTGCCGAATTTTGAATAGCCGTGTTTCTGGCGACTCTCTCGGCGGTCGAACGAATGTCCGAGTTACGGCTGGACATCTCTGGGACGTTTCTACGACGCCCGGCGATGCTCTGAACCCATCCCTGCTCTCTGACCAAGTCTTGCTGGCCAGAGATATAGCTCTCCATTTTGGGGAAGCTGGCGAGAAACAGCTCCATGACTTGGGCGATCTGCTCGGCAGCGAGAGTCGGTGTTAAGCCTGTGCGACGGGCCAGGCGGTGTTCCCCAATAGAGCCCAGCAGTGTGTCCACAAGGTCACGACGGGCATCCGGCGTGTTCTCAGGTGTGTTCTCAGGTAGAAGCTTCTTCAGCAGTTGGCTCTCCACGTCTTCGCCGCGGATGAACGACTTCTGCAGAGCAGGATCCTCAGACAGATGCGCGGCGATGCGCAGTTGGTACTGATTGATGCTGATCCCTAGTAGCACACTACCCTTGTCTTTGGCTTTGAGCGAAGACAACAGGTGGGTTCGAAAGACCTCGCGCTGTTCGGGGTTGGGCAGACCGTCGACTTCGCAGAGAAGTCGATTGAAGGTTGCCGTGGCTCCGCCCACTGCAACCGGGCCCATCCAAAGAAGTCTCTCGGCGTTGAGAACGCTGAACTGAGCCGCTCTGCGAAGCCAGCCACTCCTCGGGTATTCAAAGAGAGGACGGGCTGTCAGAAAGGACTCTTTGAGAGACTTGAGTTCCCGGTGATCCCGCAGGAGAGCCCCGATGGGATTCTGCTCAGCGATCTGATTGAGGATAGCCAGGCTGATCAGAGCCCCGTTTTTGGGTCGAGCAGAAACCGCCAAGGCCATCTTGTCAAACAAGACTTCGGCCAGTTCTTTTTGATCCTCGAGGTCGAACTCGAATTCAGCCTCTTCGTACACGGCGACTTGAAGCTCGGCTAAGAACTCATCGATCTTGTCTACGAAGGTGTCGAGTGTGGCCAGGTCTACAGGGACCTCTGAGCGCTCGGTGCTCGCGACAATCGCGATCATAGGGAATTCCACGAGAGTGTATTGATTCCAGAGGTCCTTCTCTTCGAGCTCGGCCTTGAGCACCCGGCCAAGGTCGTTGAGGGCACCGACCCGGCGCGCGGACCAATCCGCGAGCTCGGCGGTGGGAACTTCAGAGATCTTCCGATAGCCCTCGCCGTGACCCAATAACTCCCCTTCACCAGGGATGTCGAAGCCAAACGACTTGGCGACGTCGTCAAGCCAAAGATTTCCATCTCGTGCGTTGAGCAGGTGAGAGGCGATCCCGATATCCAGGATCTCGGCTTTGGCCGACTCAATACCGGACCCGTGAGGGGTCATGAGTAGGCCGCGCAGATTGTGAGTGGTGATCCTAAAGTCTTCTTGCGCGAGCACTGGGTCGAGCAGCTTCATGAAGTCTTTCAAGCCGAAGAGGTCTTCAGAGAGGGCCGCTACCATGGGGGCTTTGTCTGCTACCGAGAGCGCGACACCGACAATCTCATCAACGGCACCCAAGAAGAGGATTCCGAGTTCCCCCTTGGCTGCGGCGAGGTATTTCTTCACCGCAGCTTTGGCTTTCTTGCCTTCGACGAGAGTGACCTCAATGGGCTCTTCCTCGGGGAGCGAACCGAGTTCACCGGGCTGAGGGAGAGCTTCGAGCACCTTGTCGAGCTCGGTTCGGGAGTAGATCTCCCCGACTCGCTCGACCGGTATACCGCCGAACTCGCACTTATCCCAGTCGACGGCCAGTTCCAGGTCCGTGCGAATGGAGGCGCGAGTCTTAAATTCGATGGCCTCTTCACGGTGTTCGGTGAGAGGGTTGCGCCATTTGGCAGGCAGCGCAGAAAGGTTTCTCAGCAGATCTTCGAGACGCCCGTGTTGGGCGAGCAGTTTCTTGGCTGTCACCTCGCCAATGCCCGGCACACCAGTGATGTTGTCCGAGGAGTCCCCGGCCAGGGCGCGCAGATCGGCCAGTTGAGCCGGCTTGAGATTGAAGCGTTTTTTGACTTCCTTCTCGTCGTAGATGACCATATCCGAGATGCCGCGTCGGGTGGTGAGAACCTTGATTTGGGGACTCACGAGTTGGAGCAGGTCTAGGTCCCCTGAGAGGATCAGCACATCCATACCCGCATCGGCTCCACCTTTGGCTAGGGTACCGATACAGTCGTCGGCTTCGTGCCCAGAGACCCGAAAGACGGGAACCCCAAGGGCGCGAACAAAATCCTCGATCATGGGTAGCTGAAGGGCCAAGTCGTCGGGCATTTCGACCCTCTGCGCATTGTAGTCTTGATAGGGATGAACCCGCTCTGTCGGTATGCCCTTGTCAAACGCTACGGCGACGTGGGTCGGCTTCTGCGATTTGAGGAGGCGAAGTACCATATTCACGAAGCCTGCCAAGGCGTTGATCGGGACCTCGCTGGATGTGTGTATCGGTACCACGGCGTAAAACGCCCGATAGGCCAGACCGTTTCCATCGATCAGGAAAAGCTTCTTCTTATTTGATTTGGTAGGATTCTTTTTGTTCTTTGACACTACTAATACCCTATGCTCGTTGCTGCTTCTTGTCAGCGGTTAATGACCAGGCTCTTTGATAGGCTTGGTCGGCCCAGTTCTCGGCAGCACGGGCGAAGCCTTGGCTCACACCCGTGCCTTATCATACCGCTACACGATAACTTCTAAACCCGTGAAGCGGTGGGGGGTTGCTAACTGTCGTGTTGAAGGGCATCGGCAACAATTTCGGCGATGTCCCTGGTTTCTATCTGGTCGGTCATATCTTTCGTGCTCACAGCGTCTGACATCATGGTCAAGCAGAATGGGCAGGAAGAAGCGATGACTTTGGGTTGAGCCTCTAGCTCGAGAACGTCGCCCAGCCTCAAGTCATTGACTTTGACGCCGTGCTCTTCCATCCACATTCGACCGCCGCCCGCTCCACAGCAGCGACCTTTCTCCCTGGAGAGTTTCATCTCTTGGAGTTTCATTCCGGTCGCTTGGAGCGCTTTTCGTGGTTGATCGTAGATGTCGTTGTATCGTCCTAGGTAGCAGCTGTCGTGAAAGGTTCCTAAGATCGGGTCAACCTTGTTGACGGTGATCCGCTTGTCTTCGATGAGTTGAGCGATCAACTCGGAGTGATGAAGAACTTCGTACTCACCGCCGAATTGGTGGTACTCGTTCTTGATGGTGTTGAAACAGTGAGGG
>CAZVVF010000613.1:0-3691 GCA_964630575.1 uncultured Burkholderiales bacterium
ATGCCCATCGTCATTGTCACTCGAAAGAACCACCCGAGCGTGAGTGATCCCTCTGCCCTAGCCGGACTCAAGGTCGCCATCCCCAAAGGTTACGGCTTCGTCACCGAACTGCGCCAACGGCATCCCAACCTGAACTACATTGAAGTCCCCACCATCACCGAAGGATTGCGCGGCGTCTCCTTTGGCAAATACGATGCTGTGATAGAGAGCGTGGCCCCCGCCAACTACAAAATTGTGGAACTCGGGCTCAACAACCTCCGGATCAATGGGGACACCTCCCAGCTCATGCGACTGGGCTTGGGGGTTCGCAAAGACTGGCCGGAACTGGTCACCATCCTGAACAAAGTGATGGATGACATTCCCGCCTCGGACCTCAACGCCATAAAGCGCAAATGGATGGCCCCACCGGAGGCCAGCAAGGCCCCGCAAACCCTCGATTTGACGGAAGAGGAACGAGCTTGGCTGGCCGCCCATCCTGTGGTCAAGGTTGCCGTAGACCCCGCTTATCCCCCTATCGAGTTCCAGGACGAACAAGGGCATCATCGCGGTATAACCGGAGACATCCTAGAACTCGTCTCTCAACGCCTGGGGATCAAGTTTGAACCAGCCAAGGGCATGACCTGGAACGAACTCATCGAGGGGATCAAGAACAAAGACCTAGACATGTTCTCGGCTCTGAGCGTGACCGAGGAGCGACAGAAATATCTCAATTTTACCGATCCCTACTTCAATCTTGTGGTCATGATCTTTGGTCGCGATGAGCACCCCTATATCACCGACATGAGCGAACTCAGCCACGGGTCCACGGCCATCGTTAAGGGACACGCCACCATCAGTCTGATCAAGCGCGACTTCCCTCAGATCAAGATCGTCGAGGTCAAAGACACCAAGGAAGGTCTGCAAGCGCTCGCCTCCGGGAAGGTGGACCACTACATCGACTCCTTGATCACCACCACCTACCAGATCGAGAAGCTCGGCTACGCCAACATCGAAGTGTCCGGTAAGACGCCTTATGATTTTCCCATGACCATGGGAGTCAGAAAGGACTGGCCCATTCTCCAGGGTCTGCTGAACAAGGCCCTTCACTCCATCTCTATCGAGGAGCGCAACGCCATCTCCACCCGTTGGCGGACCATGAAAGTGGAGAACGCCTTCGACTACTCCTTGCTATGGAAAATGGGTATCCCTCTGGGGTTGCTCCTGCTAGGTTTCTTCGTGTGGAACCGTCGCCTGGACAACGCCGTGCGAGAGCGCACCTCCGAACTCTCCAAGATCACCGAGAGACTTGCCCTAGCGACTCAATCGGCCAAAATCGCCATCTGGGACTGGGATTTGACGGCCAACCGCCTAGAGTGGGACGACCGGATGTACGAACTGTTCGGCGTGACCAGCGTCGATTTCAACGACCCCCAAAAAGTTTGGGACTCCCTGGTCCATCCCGACGACAAAGAGCGCTCTGAAAGAGAGATTCAAAACGCGCTCAAAGGTGAGGGAGGCAGTTTCGCCTCGGAGTTTCGCGTCATCAGACCAGACAAAACGGTTCGCCACATCGAGGCCCACGCCGATGTCTATCGCGATGAGAACGGGACCCCGGTTCGAATGATCGGAATGAACTGGGACATCAGCGCCCGGAAGGATGCCGAGCGAGAGTTGATGGAGCACCTCGATGGCCTCGAAGGAATCGTAGAGATGCGAACCGGTGAGCTTCAGGTTGCCCTCGACAAAGCCGAGTCGGCGACTCGAGCCAAGAGCGACTTCTTGGCCAATATGAGCCATGAAATTCGAACGCCGATGAACGCGATTATCGGAATGAACCATCTGTTGCTCAAGAGCGATCTGGGTCCCAAGGAGAGGAACTACGCCCAGAAAATGGGCAGCGCCGCCCACAATCTCCTTCGAATCATCAACGATATTCTCGACTTTTCCAAAATCGAAGCGGGAAAACTCGACCTAGAATCCACCGAATTCGACCTCAACGAGGTGTTTGTGAACCTGGCTGACGTGATCGGACTCCGGGCCCACAAAAAGGGACTGGAGTTGGTCTTTGCCACCCAACAAGACGTGCCCACCAGACTGGTCGGGGACCCTCTGCGCCTGGGACAGATCCTCCTCAATCTCTGTAGCAACGCTGTCAAGTTCAGCGATCGCGGTGACATCATCATTGAGACCTCCTGTCTGCAGCAAGGACAGGGACGAGCCAAGGTCCGATTCTCCGTTACCGACCAGGGTGTGGGGCTCACTCCCCAAGCCCAAGACGCTCTCTTTGGTGCCTTCATTCAGGCCGACGCTTCCACCACCAGGAAATATGGTGGTACCGGACTCGGTCTGACCATCTGCAAGAAACTCGCCGAGATGATGGGTGGGGAGATCGGGGTCGAGAGCTCACCCGGCGAGGGAAGCACGTTTTGGTTCACCGTAGACCTTGGCCTCGCCGAGGGGTCCACCATCAAAGAGTTTCCCCTACCCGTCGATCTCCGCGGCCTCAAAGTCCTCATTCTCGACGACAACGAACTGGCTCGCCAGGTGCTGGCCGATGGCTTGAAGTCTTTTGGTTTCGACGTTCACGAGAGGCCCAGTGGTAGCGAGGGGCTGCGGGAGCTCGAAGACGCCAAGAGCGCCGGAGAAAAACCCTACGATCTGGTCCTGCTGGATTGGAGGATGCCCGACCTGGATGGGATGCAGACGGCGATCAGGATTCGAGAGAATCCCAATATCCCAGACGTTCCTCGCATAGTGATGGTCACCGCCTACGGACGCGAACAGATGTCCCAGCAGGCTCAGGAAGCCTGTATTGAAGGCTTGCTCGTCAAGCCGTTCGGTCACTCCGTCCTTTTTGATACGATCATGGATGTCTTTGGCCATACGAGTCGAACTCACCGAGAGGTCAATCCCTTCAGCTTGGAATCGGTCACCGGCTTGGAGCCGATTTTGGGGGCCCACCTACTCTTGGTGGAGGACAAGGAGGTCAATCAGGAAGTCGCCTGTGGCATATTAGAAGGCGAAGGCTTCGAGGTCAGTATCGCCAATAATGGTCTAGAGGCTCTCAATATGGTTCGCGACCACGGCGAAGAGTTCGACCTCATCCTGATGGACTTACAGATGCCCGAAATGGACGGATATACTGCAGCACGCGAGATTCGCAAAGAGAAGCGCTTTGATCGGCTTCCCATTTTGGCCATGACAGCCGACGCGCTCAGTGGAGTCGAAGAAAAGACTCGTGACGCGGGGATGAACGGGTATGCAACAAAGCCGATCGACCCACCCAAGCTGTTCGCTGAACTCGTGAAATGGATCGACCCGAGTCGAGTCCGAAGGACCAGTCCTGTCAAACGAGTCGCCCCCGAGGACAGAGACTCCATCGCTGAGTTGCCCGGTATCGACACCCAACGCGGCCTAGCCCGACTGCAGGGCAGAGCCGACCTCTACCGCCGAGTCCTGGTGAAGTTCTATCGCTCTCAATCCGACGCCGCCCAAAGGCTCCAGGATCTCGTTGAGGAGAGCAACTTCGTGGAAGCCAAGCGGGCCGTCCACTCCCTCAAGGGTGTCGTGGGAAGCATAAGCGCCCCCGCTCTGATGAGAGCCGTCACCGATCTGGATGAAGCTCTCAAGGTCGACCCGCCATCCCCCCTAGAGGAGCTCCTGGTCACCTTCTCTTGCGAATTGAACACCGTTATCGAGGGCCTGAAGGCAC
>CAZVVF010000614.1:0-3675 GCA_964630575.1 uncultured Burkholderiales bacterium
CAGAGCCAAATTGAGGTCACGGGTATTCCCATAAAAGAAGACTTCGCAGCCCCGGCCTTGTCCAGTGAGCAAGCTCGGAAAAAGCTGGGTTTGGACCCCAAAAAACCGCTCATACTCATGCTGGGCGGAAGTCTCGGTTACGGGTCCTTTGGCGACTCCCTGTCGGCCTTGGACGGGGTGGATTCCGATTTTCAAATGGCCGCCATCACCGGGCGCAACGAAACTCTTAAGGGAGAACTCCATAGCCTCAGTACCGAGCATCCTCTCACGGTGGAGGGCTACACCAACGATATGTCCACCTGGATCGATGCCGCCGACCTGGTGGTGACCAAACCTGGGGGGCTGACCTGCTCAGAGATCTTGGCCAAGGGGAAACCCCTCGTCTTCCAAAGAGCCAAGTCCGGGCTTGAATCCAGGCTTGTTGATCGGCTCGAAGCCACGGGAGCCGCCTTGGTCGTGGACGGCCCAGCGGACCTCAAAAACAAAATTCAGGACCTTCTACAAGACAGCGCGCAAAGAAGGGTCCTCAGCGACAAAGCCCAGTCAGTAGGAAGAGCGAACTCTTCGGCCGTGATCGCCCAGAGTATTCTCAGTTCCCTGTGACCCCATCGACACGGCAACCAGACTGGGGAGGTCTCAACCCGGCCTCGGTGGGCTGGCTCGGCACGGCCGACAGCAAGCCGGCCATCGAGATCTGTGGCTACCTCGTCGGTCAAGAGGATTGGAATCTTCTGCGCAACCCGGAGAACTCACAAGAGCCCGCTCTGATTCTTCACGGTGGAAAGACCGGTCTCATCATGGTCCCCGCCCACAGCCTCTCCTGCGAAGACATGGCCAAATGCCGAGACCTCTGGTTTGCCCGCCTCAAACAACTGCCCAAAACTTGGCGCCGGGTCAGCTTGCTTTTCCTCTCCTCTGAGCCACCCACCGAAGAGCAGAAAGCCCTCTTGCAAAAAACCGAGTCCAAGGGCTTTCTCTCCAAGACGCTGACACCAGCTTGGCTCAACGCCTGCAACGATCAGGTGGTTGGGACCCTCCCGGAAATTCTGCAAAAAGCCGTGGCCTCTCCCCAGGAATGCAGCCTTGGCGATCTGCACGATCGGCTCAAAAATCAGGACGACCGAATGCGCAACTTCTTGGCCCTCTTGAGCACCACCAAGAGTTGGGGGACCTACCTCATCATGGCCGTGTGCGTGGCTGTCTTCGCTTGGACGACCGCCGCCGGAGGGTCGGAGAACACCTTTGTCTTGCTGCGCTTCGGGGCCAACTTTCGTCCCTTGACCCTGGACGCGGAACAGTGGTGGAGGCTCATCGGCTCAGCCTTTCTTCATATCGGCTGGATACACTTACTGGTCAACATGTATTCGCTCTACGCGGTCGGTCCGACCTTGGAAAAGTTCATGGGCAACCTCCGCTATCTCACCCTTTATGCACTCTCTGCGACCGCTGGTTCCCTGGCCAGTGTGCTGCTGGGGGCCCCTCACGTGTCGGCCGGTGCTTCTGGGGCCATCTTTGGCTTGTTCGGAGCCTGTGCCGTCCTCGGCTACCGTCACCGAAGGGTCATCCCAAAACCGATCCAACACAGCCTCGTCAACGGCATGGTCCCGGCCATCGTCTACAATCTTCTCTACGGATTCAGCGTCGACGGGATCGACAACGCGGCTCATCTCGGTGGATTGTTCGCAGGCGGCATCACCGCGTTCTTAGTGCAACCCAAAATCGCAAGAGAGCGCTTGAGCCGCCCCCTCCAACTCGTCTTTGCCAGCTTCGCAGCTGCCATGTTTGCCACTCAAGCTCTGACTCTCAGTCACGCTGCCGACGGCTTCAACCTCGAGGAACTGCCTGCCCGAGAGATTCACTTTTCCAACTGGACAGCCCAACTCCCGGAACTCTTTGAACTCTCTCAAGACGGCACCTACTACGAGGGGCCGGGCATCAACTTTTTCGCCAACGTCGCTGAGCAAACCCTACCATCTTCGGACCTTCAGGACCCCGCCCAGTTGATACCAACTCTATCCAAGGAGGTGGGGTTTGCCCTGACCTACGACCGAGAGTTGCAAGCCGACGGTCGAACCTGGTATCTCTTCCAATCTTCCGAGAAGGTGACCGGGCGCTACGCTCTCACCGTCGATGGATTCCAGAGGACCCTCCTCGGAGCGTTCGTCGCCCCTGGCGCCGACCGAGAAGCCGAGGAGGTCATCAAGACAGTCTTACCATCGGTGTCCTGCTCCCTTCACGAAGCCAACCAAGCCCTGGCCGCGAAGGACTACAAGCGGGCCATAGAGCTCTTCCAAAAGGCGGTGGCCTCCCCCACCGAGAGTACCGCCGCCCTCCTCGGGCTAACCTACTGCTATCTGGAGCTTGGCCAACACGAAGAGGCCCTGCAAACGCTCAATCAACTCGTGGACAAGACACCCAAGTCAGCGGCTCTCATCCGAATTCGTGAGAAGATGCTCGTGGAGATGGGCCGATCGCAAGACGCCATAGCCGACACCACAACGCTCTTGGAGCTCGTTCCTGAAGGGTCGCAGGAGTGGCTCACAACAACGCACAGACGCGCTCAACTGGCCTACCGCTGCGGAAAAGATGCCCTGGCTGATGAGGACATCAACACGGTGCTCCGCTCCAACGACCAGAATTTGAAATCCTTGGCCTACAACACTCGAGCCTGGCAGCGAGCCTTGACTGGCGATACTGAGAACGCCCTCACCGATATCAACGAGGCCCTCAAGATCAAAGCCGAGCCCAGCTTTCTAGACACCAGGTCCTTCATTCAACTCAAGCGGAAAAGCTATGAAGAGGCTCTCAAGGACGCCAATTCTGTCCTGCAGCAAAGGCCGGATTCGGGGCACAGTTGGTATCTGAAGGGCAGCAGTTTAGCCCGGCTCGGGCGCAAGGCAGAAGCCGAAGCAGCGCTCCGAGCAGCCTTGGAATTTCCCGAGACGCCAACTGCCCCCTACCACCGGTCCGCCCGCGACGAACTCGAGGCTCTGTAAGGCGAGACAGACTCCAACACCCCAAGGCTCCTGGTGAAACTCTGGGGTTGGAACCTGCTGCAACTTTTAAGGCCCAACCGGCGAAGGTCGACATCGACATCTTCCAGAATCGCCCAGCATGGATCCCTTCATGCAAGCTGCTATTGAACAAGCCCAACTCGGTGCTCAGGTCGGTGGAATTCCCATCGGCTCTGTGCTGGTAAAGAACGGCACCATCGTGGCTCGGGGCCACAACAAGAGAGTTCAAGAGCTCGACCCCATTCTCCACGCTGAGATCGACTGCATGCGCAACGGTGGCCGTCTCGGGAGTTACCGAGACACGGTGCTCTATTCAACCCTGATGCCGTGCTATCTCTGTGCCGGTGCGGCTGTGCAGTTTGGCATTCCCAAAGTTGTGGTCGGCGAAGCCAGAACCTTTCAGGGTGCCGAAGAGTTTATGAAGAGCCACGGCATCGAGGTGGTCAACCTCGACCTCGATGTCTGCGTCACCATGATGCGCGACTTTATCAAGAAAAACCCAGCCCTCTGGAATGAAGACATTGGAGAACTGTAAAACCTTTGATTGACCCTCTCACAGGGGAGCTGCTGCCACCCTTGCCAACCAACGACTCTGGAAACCCACGGCGCATCGGAGTTGAGCTCGAGCTGTCAGGCCTGGAGTTGGACCAAATCACCGGGT
>CAZVVF010000615.1:0-3671 GCA_964630575.1 uncultured Burkholderiales bacterium
AGAGGGGCAACCAAGAAACGCAACTCTGTCCCGCCGCACCTCCTGGGAAACGACTCAAGACGGCCCGAGAGTTATGGAGCAAGGCTTGCTGGCTGAGCAAGATAGGTTGAGGATCGCGAGTGGTCCCACTGGAGAACTGGACCAGAGCCGGTCGATGACCTCCCAGTTCACTCCGATCCACCCGAAGGCCATTTCGGTGCTCGCTCTCCAGAGCGCTCCAGGAGAGAACCGGAATGCTAGCGAGGTCTCGAAAGACCGAGACCGTATCCTCGTCTCCGATCAGGAGCGAGGACTGCGCCCGTCTCAGCTTCTCTAGTGTCTGACCCAGAAAGCTCTCCAGGTTTCCCAGCCGAGTTGGTGTCGGCAGAACGGTGAGAGTGGCCTCACACATCCAGACCGCCGCACAGGCCGTTGCCAGCTCCAGTCCGGTGGGGCCCATGACGGCAACCACCGTCCCCGGTCCCACTTCAAGGGCTTGAAGCTGAGAGGCCAACTCCCCGACTCGATGACCAAACTCGGGGAAACTCAAACTCTCCGTCAGGCCGGAAAAGCCGTAGAAAGACAGTCGCCGATCGGCCTCCAAGGATCTCTCCAGGGCTTGCTTGAGTGAATCGTTCATAGGTTATAAACCCAGTCGTGTCGACAAAAGTTCTGCCACATCGGCAACCGTTTCCGGGGGGCGCTCAGGGTCTTCGTCGAGTTTGATGCGCAGCCGATTCTCCAACCCCACAGCCAAAGCCAACATTCCCATAGAGTCGAGCTTGAGATCCTCGACGAGCCGACTCTCCGGCTTGATCTCCACCCTCACGCCACAGGGACCACGCAGAGTCTCCTCAACCATCCGCAACGGGTCTACCGAGTTCATCGCTCAGCCATCCCCGGGCCCGACTTCAAGGCGGCGTTCTCGACCCCAATGCGGTAGCGCAGAAGGAGAAGGTTGAGACAACCGAACAGGAGCGAGGTTTTCCAGCACCCACCGATCAACGGCAGCCCGAATATTTCGAGACACACACCGAGGTAGTTCGGGTGAGAGAGGAACCGAAACGGTCCTTCCTTGACCAAGGGAGCACCAGGGAGAATGAGGACCCGAGTCGTCCACCGCCGCCCCAGAGTTCTGATGGTCCACCATCTCAACGCCTGGCCGGCGATCAGCATCACCCAACCCAGCGAAACCAGCCAAGGAGGACAGCTAGACTCACCTTTGTACCACTCCGCCAAAATCGAGATCAACCAAAACGTATGGAGCGCCACCATCACGGGATAGTGCTTGGCGCCAAACTCTACCGCTCCACGGCGCTTGAGGTGGGCCACGTTTGAGGAAGCGATCTGAAGCTCCCACAAGCGTTGGAGACAGAGCAAAAATACGACAAAAACAATCAAATCAAGGCTCCCACTTAAGCAGAACAAACTCGGTGCAAAATGCTGGTCCCATGGCCATCAGGAGCCCCCAGTCACCGAGCTGAGGTCGCTCGGTTGCCAGCACCTCGTGAAGGATGGTCAAAACCGAGACCGAGGAGATATTTCCGATCTCGCTGAGCGATCTGCGAGAGCGGTCCAGAGCACCGGGCACCCCTAAGCCTTCCTCCATGGCGTCGATCACCTTGGGCCCACCGGGGTGGGCCAGCCAGTGGTCGATGTCCTTGGGCTCGAGGCCGTGTTCGGCCAAAAAGGCCAAGAGGGCGGTCGAAACAGGTCCTGCAGCGTACTCGGGGACCTTGCTGTTGAGCACGATCTTGAAACCATCGGAGTCGAACTCCCAACCCATGACGTCTTCGGAGTCGGGGAAGAACACCGATCGTGTCGCGACCACCTTGCAGCCGTGACCTCGACTCACCAACTCGCGCGCCTTTTCATGGCCGGTTCCAGCCATGACCACCCCCGCTGCCCCATCACCGAAGAGGCCGGTGGCGATCAAGTTGGGGATCGAGACGTCCTTCGTCTGCAGAGTCAGCGAGCACAATTCCACCGCCAACAACAGACCCGATTGCGCCGTCTCAGCGAGAATATCGTGCAACCGGGCGATACCGGCGGCTCCAGCGAGACAACCCAGTCCAAACAACGGAACCCGCTTGACTCCAGGAGAAAACCCAAGCCGGTTCATCAACCGAGCCTCTAAGGTTGGTACAACGAGCCCGGTGACGGTCGTCGAGAGCAAAACATCGATCTCTTCAACCGTCAACTCGGCCTTCTCTACGAGGGGGGGAACAAGGCGTTGCAAAAGGTCCAGTGCGATATCGCGAAAGGCCGAGTTCCTCGGGCCAAACTCTCGAACCTCGCGATACTGCTCCTTGTCCATAGCGAGATATCTCCCGCCGACTTGAACGTTCTTGAAAAACCGGCGTAATCGCTCGGGGTTATAGAGTTTATCACCCCAGAGTTCAATAAGAATATCGAGCAACTCGTCTTGGTCGTAGTGATGTTCGGGGAACATTACCTGGCTGCCAAGAATGTAAGCCATCTATTTTACGACCGTTGCTTTTTCAATCATGGTCGGTTTTTCATCCAAGGACTCGAGGTAGGCGGCTCCGTCGTCCCACATTCTTTGTTGGTCCAGTCCACCGCTCGGGTCGCCGACGACAGCGAAACTATCAACGATATCCATGCCCTTCACGACCTGTCCAAAGGTTGTGAAGTTCATTCCCGGCTCGGCCAGTCGGTTGTTCTCGGCAAAGTTGATAAACACCTGAGTCGAGTTTGTGTTGGGACCAGCCTTAGCAAAGGCTAGAGTTCCACGGTCGAGAGCGAAAAGACTGGGGTCGTCGTTGAACGTTTTTTCCTTGTAAGCCTTGTGCGGGTCTCTCCAGTTGATTCCGAATTGGGCGACGAAACCAGTGACAACGCGGGAAACAGGGGTGTCGTCGAAATAACCCGACTCCACCAATTCCACGAACCGCTCCGACGCGTTTGGCGCCGCCTCGGGATAGACCTCGATCACCACTTCACCGGCGGTGGTTTTCATGCTGATGGTCGTCTTCTTTGTGATCTTGGGCACGACCGACTCTTTTCCCGGTAGGGGCTGGAGCGAATGGGCGATCTCAGCACCGGGTGTGGCAGAGACCTCAGGGGTTTCCGAGGCGTCTGGGGAAGCGCTGGGCGAAAGACTCGCGGATTCGCTTGGTGTAGCGGTGGAATCCGGCGCCGGGGAATCCGAGGGAGTTGGCTGCTCCTGGCTTGGAGTGGCCGTCACCGTTGCCCTTCCCGTGGCGGTTCCACCAGCACTGGTGGTGTTGCCGTTCGTATTCTCCTGAGGGGGCTTTTGACACCCTGCCAAAGTTATGGCTAACCCTAGTGTAAAGGTGATCAGCTTAATCTTCATACCCATAATAAAAAATCTCCTAAAAAGTGAGGGTACCTGTTTCTCGGCTAGGAGGTAAGTCCTTCTCCAACAGCAGCGGCTCCAATCTCGCCTGCGGCCGACAAACCGAAGCGCATAATCACCGGTCCGACGATCTGGTTCATGGCAATTCCAGCGACGATGATCGTCCGCAGTTGAGCGCCTACTCCCGGAAATTCCGAAGACACAATGACCGCAAATCCTAGTGTCACGCCAGCCTGTCCCAAGAAACCTGTCCACGCGCACTTCTGAACCAGGCGACTCTCTCCTGAGAATCTCGCTGCCAGCGTGGTCCCAAGCCAAGTAAAGAAGGCTCGTCCCAAAACGATCAGCGTGG
>CAZVVF010000616.1:0-3662 GCA_964630575.1 uncultured Burkholderiales bacterium
TCGCGTCACTCTCGTCGACAAGAACAACTACCACCTTTTCCAACCTTTGCTGTATCAGGTCGCGAGTACAGGACTCAATCCCTCAGAGATCTCAGCGGTGGTTCGACGGAACTTCCGTCGCGCCAAAAACGTCAAGGTCCTCAAGGCGACCCTCACGGGTCTCGACAAGCGAGCTCAGCAGGCCACCTTCGACAACGAGCGATTCACCCTGGACTACGACTTTCTCATCTTGGGTGTCGGTGGAAAGACTTGCTACTTTGGCAACGACCAATGGGCCCACAACGCCCCCGGCCTCAAGTGTCTGACAGACGCGGTGACTATTAGAAACCGGCTCCTGAGTTCGTTGGAGGAAGCCGAGCTTCTCGGCGACAAAGCCGAGTTCGAAGAACTGACCTCGGTCGTTGTGATCGGCGGTGGCCCAACGGGTGTTGAGCTGGCTGGTTCCTTTGCCGAATTGAGGAGCAAAGTCCTCAAAAACGAGTTCCGAGAATTCGACACCAGCAAAGTCCGAGTGACCCTGGTCGAAGGTGGTCCGAACCTGCTCACTGGATACGCCGAGTCCTCCAGCCAATACACCAAGAAGCGTCTCGAAAAGCTTGGCGTAGAGGTCCTTCTCAACGAGCGGGTCAGCGACGTCACCGAGCGAGGGATCCAAACTCAGAACCGGTTCATCTCCAGTCAAAATGTGATTTGGGCAGCCGGCGTCGAGGGTCATCCCCTGGCCAAAATGGTGACCGACAAGTTGGACGGTCGAGGTCGGATTCTGGTGACTCCTGAACTGCTCATAGAGGGAGAGTCGAATATCTATGCCTGCGGCGATATGACCTACTTCGGCCACGACGAACGTTATCCGCGAGGTCTTCCCGGTGTGGCGCCAGCAGCGATTCAACAGGGCCATCGTGCCGCGCTGAACCTGCTGGCCCAGATCGAGGGGCGGCCCAGCAAACCTTTTCAATACTTCGACAAGGGAAAAATGGCCACCATCGGCCGGTCAGCAGCCGTTGCCGAAGCCAGTGGGCTCAAGATGAAAGGGCTCCTCGCCTGGGTGGCTTGGCTCTTCATTCACCTTCTCTATCTGGTCGATTTTCAAGACCGAATCCTGGTCTTCATGCGCTGGATCTGGTCCTACTTCACCTGGAACTGGGGCGTCAGGATCATATTCGGTAGTGGTCATACCTTGGTCAACTCAGAGCCGGAGGGCGAGCTTGATCCCACTCACGATCAGCCCGTCAAAGCCCCCGCAGAAGAACCGAGCACGGACCAGGACGACCCCGAGAGAGTCGAGCCCTCCTGACAGGCCCTATCGGCAGCCTAGCTATCGCGTCGTTTTTCGCTGATGTAATCTGTGACCTGCCGCTCCAACTGCTGCAGTGGCACAGCCCCTTGATTCAACACGACATCGTGAAATTCTCTGATGTCGAAGCTCTCCTTGAGTTCCTCTTCGGCCAAAGCTCGCAAACGTTTGATCTCGAGCTCCCCCATCTTGTAAGCCAGGGCTTGACCTGGCCAAGAGATGTACCTATCGACCTCGTTGGTGATATCGAGCTCGCTGCGCGGGCTGTTGGCTAAAAAGTAGGATATCGCTTGAGCTCTAGTCCAGTTCTTCGTGTGCAGTCCGGTGTCTAGGACCAAACGAATAGCGCGCCACATTTCATAAGTGTAGCGACCCAACTTATCGTAGGGATCGCTGTAGAGCCCCATCTCCTCACCGAGACTCTCAGCGTACAGAGCCCAGCCTTCGACAAACACGGTGTAATCCCCAAAGCCGGCGCTCTCACGTCGAAAGGCTGGCAGCGACGGCAACTCCTGTGCCAAGGCGATCTGGTGATGATGCCCCGGAACGGATTCGTGGAGACTCAGTGCTGGAATTTCAAACAAGGCTCGCGTCTCAGGTTGATACAAGTTCACAAAGTAGGTCCCACTCAGATGGCCTGAACCCGGCAGATAGTAGGCCGTGGTCGTAGCTGGGGCGATGTAGTCTGGAATCGGTTCAACGCCGTACGGCTTGCGGGGAAGTGTTTTGAATAAGTTTGGCATCTGCCCGTCGACCCGCTTGCAGAACGACCTGTAGCGACGAAGAAGTTCCTCGGGATCATCCACATAGTGCTCAGGGTCGTGGCGCAGGGAGGAGAAGAACTCTTCGAGGGTCCCTCGAAATCCAACCTCCTCCTTGATCCTGTTCATCTCAGCACGAATTCTCTCCACCTCGCGGAGTCCGAGTTCGTGAATGTCGTCGGGAGTGAGGTCTGTGGTGGTGTAGCGCTCGACGAGAAACTCATAGGCCTGAGCTCCGCCTGGCAGCCTGCTGAGTCCGACCTCTTTGGGCGAAGCCTCCAGGTAGGGACCGGACAAAAACGCTTCGAGCCTCTGAAACGCTGGGCCCACTTGAGACTCGATGGCCACCTGGGCGCGCTGATCCAAGGATTTAAAGTCCGGCGATTCCCTCAAGCTTTGCGGTGCCTTTGCAAAGGGTTCATAAAAGGGGCTGTCCTGCGCTTGACGGTGAAGCGGGACTTGAGCCTGGACCCGCTCAAGGATTCGTTCACTGATGATCCTGGGCTGCACTCGCTCGTTCTGGATAGCCTCTTCAAGCAACCGGATCTCACCGTCGGCATACTCAGCAAAACTCTCGAGACGCTCGACCCACTCGCGAAGGTCATCCCTGTCCTGAAAGTCGATAGAGCTGCTGAGAGTGGCCAGCGTGTGCAGCCCCTCGCGCTGATTCATACTGAAGAGATCCAGTTTGTGATCGTAGAGCGAGACCTGCCAAGAGAGCTGTTGAGCAAAAAGGCGTCGGTTGATCTGCTGAGCGTCAGAGAGATCCGAGTCTTTCAAGTCAGCGAGTTCTTGAAGGACCTGCCGGTAGTGGTCAGCGCGCGCTCGACGGCTGGTCGCGCTGTTGTCGGGCCAACTCCGACGAGTCGGCTCCCCGAGGTATATGGCGAGGATCGGTTGCTCATCATTCAAGCGCTTCCACTCACGCTCCATGATCTCATCGAGGTGGTGGTCCTCATCGGGGCCTGCTGCGACGGGACCCAGGAAACAAAACAGCAACCATAGCACAACGGTGGGAACTCGGTATTTCGTGTATTTTCTCAAATCAGTGAAGCGACCTTACTGCCGCTCGGATTCTACGAACGGGAATTCCTGCCTTCCTGAAATTTCCGAGGGCGAAAAGAAATCGCCGTTGTGCGTTGAAGCCCGGACGGGTGGAATCAGAACCCCCTGACAGAGCTGTAAATGAGATGCCTAAACCCGATGTGAGCGCCGCCGATCAGGCCAGAGCGAGCGATCGCGTGACGTCCAACGAAGAGTTTCAACGTCGCATGGATCTGCTCGAAAAAAAAGAGCGAGCCTATACCAGCCAGTCCCAAGCTCTCAATGACGCGAATCAACGAATCCGGGACTTAGTTCGCAGTGAAAACGAGGCGGCCTATAAGAGTCGTACTCTGAGCGCCAAATTGGCCATAGCCGAGAAGTCCCTCGAAGACGCGATTCAGCAGAAGAAGAATCTCGAGCGCTCGATGAGCAAGAATCATCAAGAGACCGAGAGGCTTCGCTTTGAATTGGAGAGCGTCAAGCAAAAATTGAGCGCGCTCGAAGAGAGGTCGCAGAGTCGGAATCAGGACACGGAGAAACTCAAGCATAAAAACCGTGATCTC
>CAZVVF010000617.1:0-3661 GCA_964630575.1 uncultured Burkholderiales bacterium
CCCCGGACCCACGGCCAATCCATAGATCAAAACCAGCGCCATCAAGCCATCGAGAACACCGGGGTCGGGCGTTAAAAGCCCACCAAAGAAGGACACGACACTTACCTACCTTTCGCCTGCTTTTGCAGTTTGAGCCAACTCACCAAGATCTCCACTTCCGCATCCGTCAACTTCCCCTTGAAACTGGGCATACCGTTGATAAATCCAGGCCGTACCACCTTCGATGGAGTGAGGATCGACTCTCTTAGATACTCTTCCCCATTATGCTCAGGGTCATACTCTAAGGCCCGATTTCCAACATCGTCCAAACCCGGACCGAGAGTTCCCCTGGCATCGGGCAGAGAAGTCACCCAGTGGCAAGTGATACATTCGTGGCGATAGAACAGCTCAACGGCCTCATGACCCAGGTAGGAAGCAGGCACCGCGGCAACCGTCGTCTTCTTATTGTAGACATAAAAAAGAACGGCTGCTCCCGCCATCAATAGAATGAAGGGAAGCAGTCGTTCTGGTTTCACAGTTTATCCTTAGGTCAGCCGGAGAGCCGGACTTCTAGACCGCGACTGAAATCCTGGAATCCATCTCCCAGGGAGCCAAGCGTGCGTGCTCATCAAAGTCCGCACCCTCAGAACGCTCTTTGAGTCTCAGTTCGTGAATCTCTTCCAACGGAGGTGCCTTTACGGCGTTCTCCGGCAGCGGATAGTAGCTAAAGCAAGCGAGCAATCCGACGAGTGTTCCTCCACCCAAGATCATTCCCAGTGTGAAAATCCCAGTAAAGAGAGGTGAATCCTGCCACAAGTGCATGAACAAGGCCACAACGACTATGAACTTGCTAATACCCAAGAACGCGAGCAGGGCGATCTTGAGGCTATCACCGGCTTCGGCCAGTGGTGGATAGAGCACCAACACTTCGATAGCCGTAAAGACGCCGAGTATAGCTGCTGTTATGGTGTACTTAGCGACCTGAGATAGGCCTCTAACTTCCTTATCTTCTTCGTGCATAACTCTCGCTTCCTTAAATGATGTACTCGAGGAGGTAAACGGCAACAAAAATGACGATCCAAACGATGTCAACGAAGTGCCAGTAAAGCCCCGCAATCTCAGTATCTAGAGCCCGCTTCTGAGTCACCCCTCCCGTGAAGGAGTAGAAGAAAAGAGCCAACAGCCACAGTACCCCGATCGCCACGTGGCAGCCGTGGGTTCCGGTCAGCACAAAGAAGCTACTGCCGAAGAGCGAACCTTGAAGAGTCAATCCCGCGTGATAGAAGTGACTGAATTCGTAGACCTGAAAGCCGAGGAAAATCGAGCCAAAGAAGGCCGTTCCAAGGCAATACAGACGGAACTTGTTGATATCGCCTCGCTCCACCGCTGCCAGTGAAAGCACCATCAAATAGGAGCTCATCAAGAGCACAAATGAACTGGTGGAGGTCAGAGGGATATCGAAAATCTCCTCTGGTGTCGGCCCGGAGACGCTACGCCCCCGATAGACTAGATAAGTACTGATCAGCGCACCAAAGAACATACAGTCAGAGGCTAGAAAAAGCCACATTATGATTTTTCTATGAGGAAGACCCGTGGAACCAATTTCGTGAGGGTTCTCTATGAGGTGACCCGCGTGTGACGCCATGTTACTTCTCCTCCGATTCTTCTGTCTTGCTGCCCTTGGAGCCCTTGCCCTTGGAGCCCTTACCCTTGGAGCCCTTACCCTTGTAGCCATTAGAGCCCTTAGAGCCTTTGTCTTTCTTAGACGAAGACTCACCCGACTCTGACCCCGCCTCGGAAGCGACATCAGCGGACTTATCCTTGGCCGCTGAACTGACGGTCTCAGCAGCGGTCACGGCCTTCTCTTTGCCACCCTTGTCGGGAGCGTTGTCATCGTCAAAGTGGATGTAGTATCCACCGATGGGCTCCATAGCCCAGGCGAAGATAGAGAAGACTCCCGCTATGCCACCGACTATGGCCAGCCAGAACTCACGGAACAAGACTTGCAAGTAAGGCACATCGTACTCCGCGAGATACTCTTGCGTGTAGCCGCCGAACTCGCCGTGCATGATGATTCCAAAGCCACCGACACAGAAACCGAGAGCTGCAAACATGGGGAACCACGAGCCACCCGGCATGTGAATACCGTGCTCGTCGTGATGGTCGTGCTCTACAACATCCGATGGGTGCATCGAAGTGTCGTCGGCATAGGGAGACTCAGCATCGTCGTCATCGTCGTGGTCACCCATGTGCAACGACTCAGGATACTTGGCGTACCAGAAGTCATCCAAGGTTTTGACGTGCGGAGTTTCCTTGAAGTTGTAAACAGGAGGGGGACTAGGAATGGACCACTCGGTTGTTCGAGCATCCCAGGGGTCGTCACCGGAGGCTTCCCCACCGATCGCGGTTCGCGCCAGGTCGATAAAGAAGATGATCACCGCTATCGACATCAGAGCCGCGCCGCAAGTACAGATGAAGTTGATATCACCCCAGTCGTTGCGAGCAGCGTAGGTGTAGATACGACGAGGCATTCCGTTGAGTCCGAGCCAGTGCATCGGGAAAAATGTGAGGTTGAACCCTATGAATAGGAACCAGAACATAGCTTTTCCGAACGACTCATTGAGCTTGCGCCCGGTGACCTTGGGAAACCAGTAGTAGATTCCCGCAAACGTTCCGAACAGCGCTCCACCGATCAAGACGTAGTGAAAGTGCGCGACGATGAAGTAGGTATCGTGCTGCTGCAAGTCGTGAACTGCGTTCGCGTGCATCAGACCAGAGAAACCACCGACCATGAACTGGAAGATGAATCCCAGAGCAAAGAGCATCGGCGTGGACATGATCAGCTGCCCTTTATGGATAGTACCGATCCAGTTGAAGATCTTCACACCCGTTGGAACAGCGATAGCCATCGTCGTCAGCGTAAAAGCCGCCGTCGCGATGTTACCCAGTCCAGAGGTAAACATGTGGTGACTCCACACGGTGAATCCCATAAAACCGATAGCCGCACCCGAACCAACGATGAGCGGGTATCCGTAGAGTGGCTTACGGCTAAAGACTGGTAGTATCTCACTCACCATTCCCATAGGAGGCAGGATGAGAATATAGACTTCAGGGTGGCCGAACACCCAGAAAAGGTGCTGCCACAAGATCGGGAGTCCACCGGCTGATGCCTCAAAGAAGTTGGTAGCGAAGAGCCGGTCGAAGGAGAGTTCGACCAGCGCGATGGTCACCGCGGGGAAAGCCAGAATCAGCAGAAACGCGGTGATGAGGGTCATCCAGGTGAAGACTGGCATGCGCATAAAAGTCATACCAGGAGCACGCATATTGATGATGGTCGTAATGAAGTTCAACGCACCAACAATCGAGGAAACCCCGAGCAACTGAAGCCCTACCACCCAGAAATCACCAGCGTGACCGGGCGTGTAAGTCGTGTTCGTCAGCGGCGAATAGCCCACCCAACTCATGTTGGGAGCTTCACCGTAGAACCAAGAGATATTGATGAGAATACTGCCGAACAGATACATCCAGTAACTGAACGCGTTCATCCTCGGAAAGGCGACGTCTCGCGCCCCGATCTGCAGCGGCATAATGTAGTTAAAAAATGCCACCGCGAGCGGCATGATCACAAGAAAGATCATGGTCGTACCGTGCATTGTAAACAAGGCATTGTACGTCTCGGCAG
>CAZVVF010000618.1:0-3656 GCA_964630575.1 uncultured Burkholderiales bacterium
TTGACAGTGAGCCGGCTCCTTTACATTTAAGTTATGCGGCAAATACAAAGGAAGCAGCACAAGTTCGGCGTGATGCAACGAACCGTTCTGAGGCAAAAGGGCTACAAGCACAATCCTGACTTGTTGGTGATGACGGCAACCCCTATCCCTCGTACCCTAGCGCTCACTGTGCACGGTGAGTTGGAGGTTTCACGACTCGACGAGTTGCCACCTGGACGGCAGCCGATCAAGAGTGAATACGTCAGGTTCTCCAAACGCAAGAGGATCTATGAAGAGATTCGTACGGAGATCAGTCAAGGGAGGCAGACATACATTATCTGCCCGCTCGTGGAAGAGAGTGAGGCGATCGAGGCGACCTCGGCAACCGAGGAGTACAAGGCCATCGCGGAGTCGGTCTTCCCTGAGTTCTCGGTAGGCTTGCTGCACGGTCGTATGAAGGCAGCGGACAAGGAGAAAGTCATGGAAGAGTTTCGCCAGGGCCAACACCAAATTTTGGTCTCCACCACGGTCATTGAGGTCGGGGTCGATGTGCCCAATGCAACCATTATGCTCGTCCAGGATGCCAACAGGTTTGGATTGTCCCAGCTTCACCAACTGCGAGGCCGAGTTGGCCGCGGTGCTCATTCTTCGCGATGCATCTTTATGGCCGACGCCAAGAGCCAGGAGGGGAGGCGGCGACTGGAGGCGATAGCCAAGCTCAGCGATGGTTTCGAGGTCGCTGAGGAGGACCTGCAGATCAGAGGTCCTGGAGATTACTACGGGCTTCGCCAGAGCGGCTTCCCGGAGTTTCAAGTGGCTGATCTCACCCGTGATCTGTTGCTTCTAGAGCAGGCTCAAGCCGACGCCAAATTTCTGCTCGAGCGCGATCCAAGTTTGTCCGACTTCTCCAACCTGCGTCAGTGTCTACGCCTTCGTGCCGAACGAACGGCTGAGTTGGTTCACTGATGGGGCGCAAAGACCGGGGGCGTTCCCGAACGGTGGGTGGTGAGGTTCGTCCCACAACCCAAAAGATATTGGAATCCCTGACCGCGATTCTGCTGCCCAGACTCGAGGGCGCTCAAGTTCTCGACCTGTTTGCTGGAACGGGTCGGGTGGGGCTTCGCTTGCTCGAAATGGGTGCCGAGAGCGTTGTGTTCGTGGAGGGTAATCGACGAGTGGCCCAGACTCTTAGGGCGGTTCTTCGAAAGCTAGAGTGCAAGGATTCCGTTCATTTGATCAACGGCTGCATCCCCAAGGTGCTAGAAAAAGTCCGGGGAGAGTTCGATATCGTGGTGTGTGACCCGCCCTATGACTGGGAGCGCCCGCAGACACTTTTGCCAGCGTCGCTACACCTTTTGAAGCCTGCTGGGCTCCTTGTTGTGGAGCACCATCACAAGACCCCCTATGAAGAGTCGGAGGGCCTGGAGCTTCTCCGGCGAGAGAAGTTTGGGGAAACGCGGTTGAGTTTCTTTGAGCGAAAGTAGCAGGCCTACTTGTTCATGAAAAAGACGAGCCCAGCGACCACCACAAAGACCCCGAGGGCTATGGCACACGGTACGGCGTAACCGGGGTCAAGGTTTATGAGATATCCGCAGAGACTCAGACCCGCAGCGACGACGAGGTAACAAAAAATTCGCAAATTTCGCTTGGTGGCTTCATTTTGCTGCTGCAGTTTCTTGCTTTCAGCAGCCTTTTTGCTCTCGTGACCCGTCTGGTTAAAAACCGCTTCGTTAATCTGTTTTGTGTACAGGTTTTCGTATGATGACGGCTTCTTACTCATTTCTGGTACATTTGACACATTCTGTGAAATACCTTGATAAAGAAGGGTTCTGCGAGAAATGGAAAATGCCAGCAGATGAGTCGAAATGCCTCCTGGTCATTCTTGAAAGCACGCGCGGCGTGGCTTCTGAGCGGGCTTTTGAGTCCCTTTGTTTTGGTTCCCTTCTTCTCTGCCTTCTTTGTCTTGGCGGTCTCCGAGAATCGATGGGAGTTTCTCAAGGTCTATCTCTTCTGCGTGGGGTGCTCCGCTGGAGTTCCAGCCGTCTATATCGGCTACAACGTCTACTCGGGCAAGATTACCGACATGCACGTGAAGCTCTTGAATCAACGGCGAGGACCGTTTAGGGCCGGCATGTTCGGGCTGGCCTGCCAAGCCATAGGGCTGTGGGGAATAGGGGCCCCCAGGGTCTTGGTTGTCTACGCCGTGTCCATTTTCATCAGCAGTCTGCTGTTCGCCACAATCTCTGAGCGCTGGAAAATTTCAGTTCACACGGGTGTCCTCGGAACACTCTTGGCGGGAGCTCTCGTCATTTTGCACTGGAGCCCGTGGTGGCTTCTTCTGCAAGGGCCACTCATTTGGGCCAGAGCCCATCGCAAGCGCCACCACGCTCGTCAGGGACTCGGTGGAGCGCTGCTCGGATTTTTACCGAGCTGGCTCGGCCTAACCTATTTCGCCTAGTGGCTCACTAAGGGGCGATGGCTTTGAGGTCGCTGCTGGCGAAGGTGTGGCTGGGGTCCAGCTCCAGAGCCTTCATAAAGCAGAAATGGGCTTCTTTTAGCTGGCCCTTCTGTCCGTAGGTGTTGCCCTCAAGATAGGAGAGGTGGGCGTGTTCTCCGAGTACGGAGCGGGCCATCTCCACCTGCTCCAAGGCCAGATCGAGGTAGGGCCCGCCCAGTCTGTTGAACAGAGTTATCAGGGTTAACCAGCCATCGAGATTGTTGTAGTCTTCGGCCACCGCGCGTTGAGCATAACTGATGGCCGGCTCGTGGTATCCGGCTTCTCCAAAGATCTGGGCGAGAAGCCTCAGCGAAGCCGAGTCTCGGGTGTCGTGTTTGAGGGACTCCTTGAGTTCGAGGAGAGCATCTTTGATACGGCATTCCTCGAACAGCCGAAAAGCTCGGTCTCTATGAATCGCACATTGTTCCGTATTAGGCAGCATGGGGGAAACTTCGCTTAAAGAGCTTCTACGGCCTTCCTCAAAGACGCTGCTAGTGAAACATAAGGCCTGACTCGGCCTCTTGATAGAGTGCCGGTATATTTTCGAGTTGAAGGACCGACTCTGAGGTCTCAATCTCTTCTACACTCTCACCGACTTTAACCAGCTTTTGGACGACCTTGTGTTGGCGCAGAGGTATGGAGCCTACGATCAGCCGCCATCCGTGAGGAACGTGGAAGGTGGCGCGTCCTTCATTTTGCATGATGATACGCTCACCGGTGGGGGAGACTAAAATGACCGCGTTCTCCCCAGGCAGCACATCGCACAGATCGCCTTCCATGACATAGGGGCCTTGAAGCAGACGGGGGACGCTGGCCTGCGCGGCCGGTTCACCTCGGGAGTTGAGAGGCAAGGTGAAACCGGGACTTTCCACCAGTTGGGCCATCTTTTGACGCGAGTCCTTGATAACTGTCGGTTGTTGCCACATCACTACCACCTCAAAATCTTGAAAAAAATTCTTTCTTTAGGTTAATTGAATTCAACTGTGAGGTCAAGGGTGGAAGGGGATTTTTTGCTAAGGCTCGATTTTGTTGCTCCAGCGTCGGTCAAGCAAAAAGCCCTTCCGGGCGGAAGGGCTTTGGCTCGATGAAAGGCTAGAAAGAGTGCTCTAGAGTGATTTGCGGAGCACGTTGACCAGAACTCCACCGGCGACTCCGGTCACAGCACCAACGGCCATACCGC
>CAZVVF010000619.1:0-3654 GCA_964630575.1 uncultured Burkholderiales bacterium
TAAGTCTGAAAGGGACTGTGACTCTCCGAGCATCAGGGCGTGAAGATCCTCGAACAACGTCTTCGCAGCAATGTCTTGGTCAAAATCGGCTCTTTTCAATCTCGGTTTCTGCCGAATCCTGGGTGAAGAGCGTTGCTTCGAACTTTCATCTCGATAAATCAGCCGTATCTCGCCATCGCGGTCACCGTGAATTTGCGGGTTCTGGATGTAGGTCGTGTTGTCGGTCTGACTTTTGACGTAGGCGCGGACGTAGTTAAAGAGAGAATCTACTGTGACCCAGCCATCCGCGTTGGCAGCCCCACCCTTCAGTCCATCCAGAACGGCTTTGGTAAACCAACCGTGGCCCGTCTTGGGGTTTTCGTGAGAGGATTCCGTCTTCGTACACGCCGAAATGATCACTTTCCCCTCGCCTTCGAGGTCCAGGGCTCTGCTAATGGCTTCTTCACCCTGCCTTGTTATCGCCCCACCCGAGTGACAGAAGTCAAGTAAGAAAAGTGCCCTTTTGCAGGGTAGCCTCTCAAACTGGTCTCGTAGCCACGAGAGACAAATTCCGGTTTCATCTAAGTCTTTCGCGTAAGCGCTTGTCAGAAAATAGGCATTGGTCCCACGTAAACCGCCGTGACCGGCGAGAAACACGATCACGGTATCATCGGCTTCAACGCTATTGACTAAGGCCTCGATTTGTTTTTCGACCTCCTTCTTTGTGGCATCGGTGTTAAGCAGCCTGGTGAGGGAGTAGCTCTTCTCGTCGTTCGAATCAAGAACGTAGGATATCTCTCTCGCGTCGTTGGCAACGCCATCGAGATTTCCCAGATTCACGTATTCGCTGACACCGACTACAAGTGCATAGTTCACGCGGTTCTGTACCTTTCTCCTCAGTCATTGTCGAATTTCTTAAGCATGAAATTATATTCCCCTCTTGGAAACATTCTTTGACCTATCAGTAGGCGAATCCGGTCGGAACGACAAATCCGAGATGAGGAGGGGAGACCGATTGACATGATACAAGGTGATGGGCATTTAGAGAACGAGAAACATCGAACGATTCGACTGCTAGAAACTCTTCAGCAGAGCCGACTTAGCAAGAAACGACTGATTCCGGGCGAGTCGGAGGAAAGAGGGCCGGCTTTTCTTGGGCTGATGGTCCCTCCACAATCTCTCGAGGAAGATCTGAATGTCGACATCAACAAATTCGTGGACGCTTGGAATTCTGAGCATGATGAGCGTGCACAGAACCTATATTTCTACGACGGAAACTGCGCACAGACATTTTGGAATTACGATGGCCTTTTGTTGTTGTGGAAACGGATGCAAATCCAATTCCTTCATACCGGGGCAATCGAGTTTGTTGTCGAGCTTGACGTCAGGGCAAATCATATTAGGGATGACTTTTGGGGAATCGCGAAAAGTCTCATTGGGCGATATTGCCCGGTGATCGAAAAGATATCCGGTGGCCCCGATTTCTATCTATTGTGTGGTCTTGTTCGGACAGAGGGGATAAAGCTTGACGTCTCTGGCCTTTCGTTTAAATTGGACCAACCGTTCTACTCTTTCCCGCCCATTCGGGTGGATGGTTCAGCGAATCTTAGAGTTCAGTTAGAGCCAGTGAAGCTTCGTGTCGGCCATACTCTTGGCTCAAACTGGAATTAGGTGGATCGCTTGGCCGAAACAAAGCGACGATTCACTACCTTTCAGGTCGACTGGTGCCTGGCTAACCCGAGATGGTTGCCAGTATTCCGGTTCGAGGTTGGGGAGACGCTTGTCAAAGGGAGAAGGAGCCTTCACTATCAGAGGATTCGTGAAGCCGCGAAGGGTGTGCGGGAAATTCACGGTTGCTACTCCTGGTGGGTCGGCCCAAACCAGGTTTACGTGGGCTCGTTCAGTCCGTATGGTCGAAAAGAGTTCGAATCTGGCCTTGAGGGTCGACTCCACAACTATCTGCAGAACCACGGCAAGAAAGACAGACCGAATACTAACAAGTGGGTATTTGACAGCCTCTGCCGGGCGATGCTGGAGCAATACGTCGAATTGCGCGTCCTACGCTTTGAGCAAGTGCGCATCAACGCCCGGGACTTCACCTTCGAGGAGGCGACGAACGACAAGGCGATCATACTGGCTCTTGAAAGTATGTTGATCGCCAGCGGACGGCTTGAAGGAGGGTGTCAATGGAACAGGACCTGAGCAAACCCAAGGTTTGTAAGAACCAATCTCATAGGACTTGCTCGGAGCACCGCCAGGTAGGTGGTCGATGAAGAACCTTCCGAACTCTCTGGCGTTCTACGCTCAAGCCGTACCAGTCAATTCTGCAAAGGTCGCAGATTTGGAACCTGGAATTTGGCGATTCGCCGAAGCTGTGGACTTGGCGTTTCAAGCTGTCCTCGCTACCCCGTTCGGGAGAGATGAGCACCAGAAGTGGGAGGAGCTTAGATGGCGACTTCTTCAAATGGCGCATATCGACTGGATCTTCGGATATCACATCACGACGAGTGGGCAGCGTAGTATGGGGCTGATGATGCACCGCAGAGCCATCGAGTTTGTTGCCTATGCGTCCAAGATTTCGAACGACCAGCGTGCGGATATCTATCTGAAGAAAGGAGAGGACCCCGGGCTCATGCGAAAGTTCAAGGGGACATTCCAGATTCCAGGTGCCTTCAAAAACAAGAAGAACTACGGACATCTTTGGCCGTTACTGGGCGCTTGGGATTTGGCAAGTGATTGGGGCGTTCATGCCAATTTTGAAACGACCGCTTTCAGGGATATCAGGCACGGTGAGATCGGGCACCAAGACGACATCAAGAAAGTCCTCGCCGCGGCGACAATTGATGTTAGATTGGGTCTCTGGCTGCTAGAGGCTAGCGCAAAGCTTCTCGACGAAATACGGCCACCGAGTGATGACGCCGCCAAGAAGCTAGAGGCATCTTTGGATACATACAGGGCGTTTAAGCTCGATATCCTGGAAAAGGAACCTTATAAAACGCAGCTTGAATTCTGGGGCGGGAGTGATGGGGAGACTTTCGCGGAAAACGCCTTCACCGAAGCGATTAATCGGGGCCCAGTAAAGCCCACCGCCCTCGAACTCGTGCTTTCTGCTCTGGAAGATGGTGAGTTAGACCAAGATGAGCGAGAACGGCTTTGCAAGGCTCTTGGACTTGGTCGAGCGAATCACACCAAAGGGAAGCAGAAATACATGTAGAGTTCAAGGTCTCTCCTTGAGGGATGTCCAGTGTGCCAATTTGTGTGCCACCCCCGCACGAAAGCCCCTCGCTCCACTCGAACCCAGATCTCCCCAAACCTCAGAAACCCCATAAAATCGAGCTTTCTCTCGCCCCACCATGCTCCCCTCGAACCCCAAAACCCCCTGTCGCTCCTGGCGAATGAACAACTCAGTCTCAAGGAGAGGTTTAAGGTGGAACTCGTCTCTCCAGGGCACCTTTCGATGAACCCAATGAGGAAGACCCAGCGCAGGAACTTTGGATTGGGAGTTGTGAACAACAGGGAAAGCCCCTAGAGAGAGGTTTGAGCAAACTAGGCTTTCGAACGCTCCCTGGTGCACAACGAAAAAGAGTGGAACGCTGTGTTCCACTCTTTTCTAAACGGTTCTAGACGGACTTTATAGACCCTGAGTTCTCGGAGAACTGTGACCCGCGACACAAA
>CAZVVF010000620.1:0-3648 GCA_964630575.1 uncultured Burkholderiales bacterium
TGGTGTCCGAAGAGTTCGGCGTCGTAGGGTGCCACGACCAGGGGTTTCTTCCACATGGTGCTCCGCAAGTAAGCTAGGCGGGCGTTGCGGCAGTCCAGGAAGTGGCCGGCGTGATCGGCCGCCTTGTTTCTGGCCCATTCCGGGTTGTAGGGTTCCTTGTGGCCCCCGCGCCGATCGGTGATCCTGTTGTATTTGAACGGTCCGCCTCGAATGTGAAATTCAAGATAGTCGGGATCTCCTGGGTATCCCTCGTCTCCGGACCAAACTTGTCGACCGGTCTCGGGGTCTCGCGGAAAGATGCAGAGTCGAGAGTTTCTGGCGTATACCGGGGCGTTGACGTCGAACTCGGCTGGTGAGTCTCCGCGGGTCAAGCAGTGAGCCTCGGCAAAGGTGTAGCGAAACCCGGCTTCTTCAAGGATGGGTTCGATCCCCGGGGTGTAGGCGCACTCCGGCAGCCAGACCCCCTGCGAGGGACGGCCAAAGACCTTCTCGTGGTAACGGGCCGCGGTCAAACAGTGGCCTCTGATGGCGGAGGGCTCGGAGGTCCATAGCGGGAGCATGGGGTGGGTGCCGACGCAGGTGGAGATTTCTAGGTGGCCGAGCTCTTGAATCCTGGAGAATCCGGAGGCCAGATCGCCGTCGAGACCCAGGAAGAGTTCTCGGCAGCGTCTGTAGCGGTCGAGGTGCATGCGCGCGGCGGTGGTGTAGTGCGGTTCCTCTCGACGGGTTCTCTCCACTTCCAGTTTAGCTTTGTTGATGAGGCGTTCGAGAAAGTTGAGGACATCGGAGGCGTGCCTCTGGCTCTGCATCATGGCCACCAAGGGGGGAGAGATGTCCATGGAGAGCTTGAAGTCGACCCCCTCATGGATCAGGCGTTCGAAGGTGTCGAGGAGGGGAAGGTAGGTATCGCAGACGGCCTCTGGGTACCACTCTTGGGGGTATCCGATCGGACTCCAGGCATCGCTGCCGTCACCGAAGTTGATAGGGTCTGCTATGTAGGGCAGGTGGGCGTGAAGGTGGATGAGCAGGTAGCCCCAGGAGTGGAGGTGCGTGCCGGTTGGTCCTCTCAAAGGGCGCAGGGAGGGATGGTCGGTCGGTTGGTTCTCGCGCTTGTGGCTCATAGGGGCTCGTCCGGCATGGGTGCGCGCGAGTTGGCATGGGTTTGACCACTCTGTGAGAGGGCGGCGCTGGTGGTTGTCGATGCGGGCGATGAGTCGACTGCGATAGATTAGGTCTGGGGCCAAGTCGAGGTAGTAGTCTGAGGTCGAGCTGACCACCACCGGTCGCGTGAGTTCTGGGAGCGGAACGAGGTCCTGGCCTCTGACGCAGGCGATCTGGAGAAAGCACGAGATTCGCCCTTCGAGCGGACCGAACTCCTCCTGGAGTTGGGTCCAGACCTCCTCGCCGATGTGCCAGTAGCAGAATCCTCTGTTCTCGGATATCGGCATGAGTCGGCATTGGGTGACTGGAGCCGGGAGGTTGATAGGGGTCGAGGCGAAGCTGTTTTTCTTCTTCTTGCCGGTGGTTGGCTCTAGGCGCACGGAGTATTCGGCTGGCTCGAGTTGGCAAAAAAGCCAGTCACCACTGCCTTTGACGGGGCCGACGGTTTGGCTCAGGGAACCGTTGGTGTAGAGGTGGAGGTGGAATTCTCCCTCGCCGAGATGAGCCCATTCCGCACGCACTTGGAGCGTGTCGGTCTCGAGGACTTCTCGCGAGAGGTGAACTGTTGGGGCGGGGGCCGAGACCTGGAACGTTTCGTTGGCGTAGACTTGCAGCGGCTTGCGTGGGCACGGTCTGGCCAGGAATAGGCTCTTGAGGAGTTCGTGGGTGTCTGGCCTTACCACGGCCAGTTCGATCTCTTCGATCACCCCGTCGGTGACGCAGTGATCTTTGAGCGGAACCATGATCCATTCGTTTTTGAGCTTGTTGTCGTCGTTGCGCAGAACTCGCAGGGCCACGGCGGCGGCCGTGTCCCAGTCTAGGCGCTGGATCCCTTCGACCTCTCTACGGATTTCGTCCCAGTCGAAGCCGCTCCAACTGATCAGGTGAGAGGCGCGCGAGTCTGAGATCCAAGCCACCGACGGAGTGGGGCTGATAGGGGTTCGCACCTCGATCTCTGGTTTGAAGTAGCGGCCGATCTCGAGTCGGTACTCGCCTCGAGGTAGGGGGATTTCCTTTTGGGACAGGTGTTCGATTTGGTGTTCGGCGACGAGGTCGCTCGCCGAGAAGATCTTGAGCAAAATCTCCTCGTCCACTGGATTGCAATTCTCGAATAGCGTCTTGGGCCAGCGGCAGATCACGCGGTTTGCCGTGGTTTCGATTTCAATGGACTTACACTTGGTCATGCCATGACGTTCGGATCGTTATAGGGAATTCCTCGACTCCTTAGAACCCCATAGAGGTAGTGTTTTTGGTCAAGAAGATATCGGTCATTCTGTTTGTTCTAGCTGCTGGCTTGGTCTTCTTTGGCATTCTGCCTAAGGCTCTGGCCGAGAGGTTGTCTCGGGCCCTCTTGATGCTGATGGTTATGGGCTTTGTGATCCGCGTCGGCGCCTACCTCCTGCATCAGTAGAAAAGGATTCGCAAATCTATCCCTTGGTCGCAGGATCTCTGTTCCTTTTGAATAATATTGAAAAAAATTCCCGCAAGGTTTGAGGGGAGGGCGTCCAGGGGTACCTGGTAGAGCAGGACAATCGCAATGTTTAAAATGATCGACGGACCAAGACTGCCGCTTTACGCGCGCTACACAATAATGACCGTCTTTGTGATCTGGTTTTCTCTGGCCGGCGGGAGCTGGCTGGGACGAGCTGTTATCGCATCGGACCTACTGGGAGAGAAAGACGATCAGGTCGAATTTCGCAGCATGCCTGAACCACGAGCCCGACCCTGGGTGAAGGTGGACCCCGAGCTGGAACAGGAGCTTGACGCTCTGAGGGCTGCGGCTGGCCCTAGCTTGGTCGAGCAGTTAGCTGGTCAGACCGAGGCGGATGCGAAAGAGAAGGAACCTAGTGTTCTCGCTACTCCCGGAGTGGGCGAGGCTGAGGTTGCTGAAGGGAAATACCTTTTGCAATTCGGCGCCTTCAGTGACCCCAACAACGCCAATCGACTCAAGGAGCAACTCAACGCTCAAGGCCAGGAGGCCAAGGTTGAGAAGGTCGAGTCTTCTGCGGGCACCCTCTACCGAGTGAAAGGGCCGACCTTTGACTCCCCTGAGGCTGCTGAGAGATTGGCTCGCAATCTGCGCACCCAGAGCTTTCAAGTGTTTGTGGTGGGGGAGTAATACTACCCTTGTCTCACTTGCCGCACTCCCCTGGAGCTGCAGGTCCGCGCCCGATCAAGGTCCTGGTTGTAGACGACGACCCGGTCCTTTTGCGTATGGTCCAAACGTTCTTGCTGTCCTCCGACGATCCGTATGAGGTCCTTTTGGCCAATGGCGGTCCCGAAGCGCTAAAGGTGGCTCGGGAAGAGATCCCCGATCTCGTCCTGCTCGATTTGATGATGCCGGAGATGGACGGGATCGAGGTCTGTGTTCAGCTGCGGGCCAGTCGCTCGACCTATCTCATTCCCGTGATTATGCTAACCGCCTCGGCGCTCCACGACCACCGGCTGGAGGCGCTTCGAACGGGTGTTGACGACTATCTCTCCAAG
>CAZVVF010000621.1:0-3645 GCA_964630575.1 uncultured Burkholderiales bacterium
GGCGGCCAGGGGCAGCAGGGGGGATGTCCGTCTTGCGCAGGCCAAGGCGGAGCTTGCAAGGCTGGCTGCAGCTGCCCAAGCTGTAAGGGGGGATGTAGCTGTGGTGGACGCGGTTGCTCTCGTTGCAAGGGATTAGGTTTCTAATCCCAGGGAGTGATTTGCTTTCATCTCTCTTAGACGGGGCCACTGGTCCCGTCTTTTTCTAATGCAACAAAAAGACTTTGCCGTATTTTTACCAAACCTGTTCCTCGTCATTGTAGTGGGGGAGTCGATCATCGAGTATTGGGGCAAGAGAGAACTGACTGTTTCTCGAATCAGTCTAGTGAGGAGAGAGGTTTGGGTCTGAGCGGAAATGGCACTGCCTTAGTCTTGTCGGGCGGAGGGGCTCGTGGCGCCTATCAAGTAGGCGTCTTGTTCGGCCTCTTGGAGCGAGGTATCATCGCCGAGGGTCCCTCTCCTTTTCCTATTCTAGTAGGCACCAGTGCCGGCTCCATTCATGCCACAGCTATCGCGGCTTGGGCCGATGAATTCGACCGAGCGATTCACGAACTCTACGGTGTGTGGAGTTCGATCCAGGCTCGTCACGTGTTTCGAACAGATTTGGGTTCCTTGATCAAGCTCACCTATCGCTGGGCTCGCGACCTCGGTTTCGGGGGGATGCTCGGTGGCGTGACCCCCAAATCCCTTCTCGACACCTCGCCCTTGCCGCGGCTTCTCTCGCGTATTCCCTACCACCGAATCTCCCGCAGTATCGAGAACGGGCACCTGACGGGGCTGGCGATTCCTGCAACGGAGTACTACAGCAACGACAGCGTGATTTTTTTGGAAGGGCACGAGGACCTGCCGGCCTGGAGCAAACAACGGGCCCGAGTCGAGAAGACAAAAATCGGGATCCAGCACATCATGGCTTCGAGCGCCATTCCTATGATCTTTCCTACCGTTCGCCTCAACGGCAGTCATTTTGGCGACGGGTGCCTGCGCAACACCACCCCGCTCGGTCCGGCCATACGCTTGGGAGCAGACAAGATTTTGGCTATCGGTGTTCACGAGCCGGCGGGCGTAGCCGAGACTCGGGTTCCAATGGTGGCCGATGTGGCCAGTACCATTCTCGATGCCATCATGATGGACGCTATGGAAAAGGATGTGGCCCATTGCCAGAGGATCAACGCCAACGTGAAGCCCAATGGCAAGGATTTTCGCAAAGTGGATGTTATGTGGCTCTCTCCGTCCCGAGCCGTGGCTCCTTTGGCTCGGGAGTTGATGACCAGGATCCCTCCGCAGATTCGCTATCTGCTTCACGGGTTGGGGGGAGACAGGGCGTCGGCTGAATTGGCCAGCTACCTGCTCTTTCACCCTGACTTTTGCTCCTTGCTCTTGAAGCTTGGGCGCATGGACGTTTTGCTTCGAGAAAAGGAGATCAGGGACTTTTTGTCCTCTTGAGATTATGGACTTTGACGCCATCGTTGTAGGCTCGGGTTTCGGGGGGAGTGTCAGTGCGCTCCGCCTCTCTGAGAAGGGCTATCGTGTTTTGGTTTTGGAGAAAGGTCGTCGCTTTCAAGCGGAGGACTTTCCCAAGTCAAACCGTCAGTTGAACCGTTGGCTCTGGGTCCCTCAAATCGGTTGGCGCGGTCTGTTCAAGATGACCTTCATGCCTCACGTCACAGCGCTTTCTGGAGTGGGAGTGGGGGGCGGTTCCTTGGTTTACGCGAACACGCTACCGGTGCCACCGAAGGCCTTTTTTCAGGGGCAAGGATGGGCCCATTTAGCGGACTGGGAAGCCGAGTTGGCCCCGCACTACAAGAGCGCCCAGCGGATGCTAGGGGCCACGACCAATCAATTGCCAGCCGACGCCGACAAGGCCCTCTACAACGTGGCCAAGGGCATGGGCTTGGAAGAGGCCTACCATATGAATCCGGTGGGAGTCTACTTCGGGGAACACGGCGTGACCCGTCCCGACCCTTATTTTGGCGGCAAGGGACCTGCGCGCACGGGCTGTATCGGTTGTGGTGGCTGTATGCTGGGCTGTCAGCACAACGCGAAGAACACCCTGGACAAGAACTATCTCTACCTAGCCGAGCGGGAGGGGGTCGTCGTTCAGCCGGACTCGGAGGTCACCTGGATCGCTCCCATCGAGGACGGCTACCGGGTGGTCACCAAGCAGCGAGAGTATACGGCGAACAAGGTTTTCTTGAGCGGCGGCGTGATGGGTACGGTCCCACTGTTGTTGAAGCTGCAAGAGAGCGACGAGGGCCTGCCCAAGCTCTCAGGGCAACTGGGGAATTTCGTACGGACGAATTCGGAGTCCCTCATTGGGGTGGTGTCCAATCGAAAGGGCGTTGATTTCTCTAAGGGTGTCGCTATCGGTTCTATTCTTCAGACCGATGAGTACTCTCACATTGAGCCCTGCCGATATCCGCCCGGGTCTGATTTCTTTCGCTTTCTTGCCGCTCCGCACGTGTCTGGCAACACTGCTCTCGAGCGCATGGCTGGACTGGTTCGAGTCCTCTGGAATCGGCCGTTGTCCTTTTTTAAATCGGTGACCAAGCGCGATCATGCTCGCCAAACGGCGATTCTGCTCTACATGAGAAGTCTAGAAGGACACCTTCGCTTGCGGCTGGGACGAAACGTGTGGACCGGGTTTCGCCGTGGGGTAACCTCTGAGCATACGGATGGCCCCAGGCCGACCAATCACATCCCCGAGGCGACCGAGTTGGCCGACCGCTTCTGCGAGGAGGTCGATGGGTTCGCCCAGAGCCTGATCACCGAAGCCATCCTGGGTATCCCTACCACCGCTCACATCTTGGGAGGATGCTGTATGGGCCAGGACTCATCAGCCGGTGTTATCGACACCAACCATGAGGTGTTTGGCTATCCTGGTCTCTATGTCGCCGATGGGTCCGCTGTCTCGGCGAACTTAGGCGTGAATCCCTCTCTCACCATCACGGCTATGGCCGAGCGCGCTCTTTCCTTGCTGCCCAACAAGGAGCTATAGGATCTAGCGATTTCTTCCCAGGCTTTCGTGGGCTGCGACCCAGTCCAGCGATGAGATCGCACAGGCCAAAGAGAGTTCCCCGGCCAGGACCGTAGCGGCTACGATCTCAGCGAACTTGTAGACCTTGCCTTGTCCCCAACATCCCATCATCTCCAGACACTCGCGCTGGGTCGGAAGTCCCGTCCCGCCGCCGTAGGTCGCCACGATCAGCGAGGGTAGGGTAATGGAGAAGTAAAGGTCGTCTCGCTCGGTGAGCTCGGTGTAGACCACGGCCGCTGAGGACTCTGCGACATTGGCCACGTCTTGGCCGGTGGCGATAAACATGGCGGTGATGGCGTTGGCTGAGTGGAGGCCATTGTTGTTGGCACCGGCAAGCCAAGCGCCGATGTTGGCGACTCCGCTATGGTAGGCCAAGACCTTGGTATCCACACCCATGACGTCGGAGAGAATCTGACGAGGGATGGTGGCCTCGGCTGTGACTCTCTTACCCCGGGAGCGCATCACATTGATCATGGAGGCCTTCTTGTCGGTGGCAAAGTTGGATTCCAAAAAGAAGCGTAGGATCTTGTCGTCTTTGTAGTTCTCGATGATCCAGTTGCAGGCGGCAAAGGTCGCTTTCCCAACCATGTTCTGCCCGGCGGCGTCACCGGTGG
>CAZVVF010000622.1:0-3644 GCA_964630575.1 uncultured Burkholderiales bacterium
CAAACCGAGACCACAGGCTCAACACCGCTCAAACTCGCCGTCTTCTTCGCCCACATCGACATGGTCAAACTGCTCTTGGAAGAAGGCGCGGATATCGACAACCCCGGAGGCACCGCGCGCACGCCGCTCACCCTCGCACTCGATGCCACCACTCCTATGTTTCGCGAGATGGGAACACCCGGTAGCGACCTCGACTACGCTCGAATTGCAAACATTTTGCGCAGTAAGTTGTTCCGCTCATAGTGCTCTTGCGAGCCCATATTCTCCACCTGCTATTGCTGTCCATCCTCCTAGTCGGTTGCGGCGGTTCCTTCTTAGACGATCCCGTCGGGCAACTCGGGACTGACACGAGTTCGAGGGTCACTCATCAGAATTGGGGCTCCTACCGACTGTACCGATTCGAAGCTGGAACCTGGCATCGCATTGTCGATCTGGGCCAGCCCACCGAGCCCCTGCCCTTGCTCAACGAGAGGCCAGTCCTCATCGTCCACGGTCTGGGAGCCAATTTCGAAACCGGGCTGCTCGACCCTCTGGCAGCGAGCCTGCTCTCCAATGGAGCCACCAGCATTTTCGGTTTTGAGTACGACAGTCTGGACTCCATCGCGGTCAACGGAACCTATCTCAGCCAAGCCCTGCAATACCTCACCGGCCAGGAAAGAGACCGAAGTTTTCGGATCGTGGCTCACAGTATGGGGGCGCTGGTGACCCGAGCAGCCCTAGAGAGCGGCCTCCACTACGACATGGCCCCCACTGGCAATCGCGTCTCCTTAGTGGCTGGGCCCCATCTCGGGAGTGAAGTCGCCGGCAAGCTGCAAAAGATGGACCTGAACATCGTGGAGGAGGCCATCGCTCAACTCGTGCTCAACGGAGAGCTCGTCTTCACCAACGCCGACGGTCAACCGGTCGATACCAGGGGCGACGAAATCAGTCTGCAGCAACTCTCGCTCAACTCTGACTTTCTCAACACCCTCAATTTTGAAGCCTCGAACAAACACCCGCAATTTGTCTACCGAACCATAGCCGGCAGCGAACGGGGAACCGATTACGAAGCCTTCAACCGTGTGCTCGGCGTCTTTGCCGACGATGGCTTGGTCAACGTGGAAAGCGCCAACGCCGCGGTGATCGGCCCTGTCCAAACAGTGACCGTTCCCTACGACCACTCTGAGATTATTCTCGCTCAAGCATCGCTTCTTGTGGTTCTCGACCAGCTTGGACTGCTGCCCTGAGTCGGACTGAGGGTCGGACAAGCCCCGCCTGTCACAGGGTGTCATGCCGAGTGCCACAGCGCACAGTAGTCTTGGGAAACAGAAGCAAGTCAGCAGCAAAGTCGAGGGTTTTAGAGAATGAAATACGCGATCCTTACCATAATCGTCCTAGCCATCTATCTGGCTCAATCGGGAGTTTCACTCCCTTCTATGAACCTCGAGTTCGGCCACTTCGCAGCCATGAGCGGTCTCTATCTTCTGGGGATGGTCACCGCTGGTCCGGCTGTGGCTCAAGAACCATCCATTCGCAAACTCTAGAGCTTCAGGGAACTTCAGCCAAAGTAGGAGCCAACGCGAATGGAGCCGAACCCGCGGCGTATGTTACTCAAAGACAAAAAAGGTTTGATTTTTGGGGTCGCCAACGGCCACTCTATCGCTTGGGCCATAGCTCAGGAAGCGGCCGCTCAAGGGGCGACGCTCGGTTTTACTTACTTGAACGAAAGTATGGAGCGTCGCGTTCGGCCTCTGGCAGAAAGTGTAGAATCTCCTCTGATCGTTCAATGCGACGCCTGCAACGACGATGAATTGGACAGCGTGTTCCAAGCCGTCGACGAACAATGGGGCGGCGAACTCGACTTCGTGGTCCACTCTATCGCCTTCGCTCAGCGCGAGGACCTCCAAGGAAAGTTCCTCAACACATCACGGGCCGGATTTGGAACGGCTCTGGAAACGAGCGCCTTTTCCTTGGTAGCCATCGCCCAGAGGGCAGCCAGCCGCATGAAAGAAGGGGGCAGCTTCATCACCCTCACCTATCACGGCTCCCAACAGGTCGTCCCGAACTACAACGTCATGGGCGTCGCCAAGGCTGCGCTGGAAGCCACTGTACGCTACTTGGCCAACGACCTGGGCGAGTCAGGAATCAGAGTCAACGCCGTCTCTGCAGGTCCGATCAAGACCCTCTCGGCCAAAGGGATCAAAGGGTTCGGCGACATGCTCCGAAACAGCGCCGAAGTCGCTCCGCTAAAGAGAAACGTCAACGTCGCCGAAGTCGCCAAGACCTCCGTATTTCTGCTCTCAGACTATTCCTCTGGAGTGACCGGAGAGGTTCTTTACGTCGACGGCGGTCTCAACACTAAGGCCTGTTTTTAGAGCGCTCCTGAGGCCTTCACCTTCAGGATCGTTGTTTCGTCTTTCTCCACAAAGTAGAGCTTGTTACCGACAGCAACCCAGCACGCGGGTTTGCCCGATTCGGACTGAGAAGTTGTGATGGCTATTCCCGCGCTCTGTGCCAGCCCTGTTTTGGCCCCCACGATCAAGAGGTTCCCCAGCAGCAGAAAGGTCAAGGCCAGAATAGAAACTTTGGATAATTTGTTGGTCATAAAAACTCCTTTTCGATCTCTTGGTTCACATCCGTGAGGAACACATCCTGGGAGGACTCATGAAAACGCCCAAATGGCTTAAAGTCACACTGGCCACTCTGCTCGCTTGCCACTTGAGTTCGGCAGATCCCGTTTGGCCACCCGAGACCTTCAGTTGCTACTATGGCGAGATCACCGAACAAGCCGTGAGCGACTTGAAAGACCTCGACCTCGTCATCGTCCACCCCGGTGATGATGGAAAAAACCTTGACCAAAGCAAGGTTGAAAGACTGAAGAAAGAGGGCAAAGATAGGACCATCGTGGGCTACGTCTCCATTGGAGAGGATGACCGGCCTCCTGGTGGGCCTCCCACTCTGGGTCAGGATACCAGCGGGCCCTCCTTCATGGGAAAGGCCGCTCAACCACAAAAGGCCCACAACGGTTACGCGAGCCAGTTTCTCGACCAGCAGAAATTCCTCTTTGGCGAGGACGGCTTTTTGCAGTTCGGCCCTGACGGCAAGCCCCTCATGGCCAAGGGCCAAGACGGCCACCCCGACGAAAACGGTGTCTGGGGAAGCTATTACGTCAGAGCCGATGACCCAGCCTGGCGGGCCAACGTGTTCCAAACTATGGACGATCTGGACAAACTCGGCGTTGATGGTTTCTTTCTCGATACCGTCGACACGGCCAGCCCTTGGGGTGACTACGGTTGGACTTCAGCGGCCATGCTCGACTTCGTCAAAGCCATCCGGGCCCGCTACCCCGAAAAGAAAATTGTGGGAAATCGTGGACTCTTCTACCTCAGTCAGAACGATCAGTACGCCGAACTCCTCGATGCGGTTCTTTTTGAAAGCCTACTCACCCATTACAACTGGGAGAGTGAACGCGGTGACGTTTCCCCTTGGGCCAAAGGTCACGTCGAAGCCTTAGTCAACGACGTCATGCCCGCTCAAAAGCGCACCGGGCTTCATCTCTTGGTGCTCGACTTCCTGAACCCAAAGCAGAAGGACTCCTTGGCCCTGGTTCAATCTGACCGAACCCTGCTCAACGAAACTCCCCACCGCCTGCGCTTTAGTCATCC
>CAZVVF010000623.1:0-3641 GCA_964630575.1 uncultured Burkholderiales bacterium
GCTTCGGAGTAAGGCCATCTGCACGGCTCACAGTTTCGAAAGGCATCGCGTAGGACCGGCCATGCTCGACTGGGCCGACTGCTCACTGCGGCTCGGAAAGCGTGAAGCTGCCGACGCGATCTACACAGCGATCATCAAAGACTTCACGGAATTGATCCGCAGCGAGCCCCAGCCTACCTGGGAATGGCTCACTGGATTGCAGTGCCTAGAGAGAGCGCTCGAAGGGCACAGCAAGCCCTACGAAATGCTGATCGAGAAGACCCGAGAGTCTCTCGCTCTTTTCGGGGAGTGAGGGCGCCCTGGCTCCAGGCTACGTCCTCCACCTTGAAGAGAGGCGAAACGGTGGAATCTTAGAGGTCGCCCCGAGGGCGAGGAGTGGCTTTGAATTTGGCAGAACATGGCCCCATGAAGTTCTGTTCTCATTGCGCTCAGCCCATGTCACCGTCTGAGGAATGGCCGGTTCAGTGTACGGCCTGCGCCCGTATCCACTACCGCAACCCAACCCCAGTCGCTGTCGTCCTGTTGCCGGTTGATGATGGGGTCCTCACGGTTCGACGAGCCATCGATCCGGGGAAAGGCCGCTTGGCTTTGCCCGGCGGTTTCGTGAATTGGGGGGAGACATGGCAGGAGGCCGCTGCTCGTGAACTCTTCGAGGAGACGGCGATCCTGATCGAGGCGTCTGAGCTCGCGTTGCTCGATGCTCAGAGCGTTGAAGACGGTGCGCTGCTGCTCTTTGCCCAAGCAAAAGCTCGACTCAGTTCAGAACTCGATTGGCAGATCGACCCCAAGGAAGTGAGCGAAGTGGTGATTCTCAAAGAACCGTGGCAACTTGCTTTCCCAACCCATACTCGTCAGCTTCAGGCCTACTTCCAGGCCCGGGCTTCGGCGGCACCAGACCCCACAGCGGACACTAGTTCTGCTCTTGAAACTCCCCCAGAGTAACCGTCCAGTCTTGAACCCCGCTGAGCTCCCGGGTCTTTTCGAGACCCTCTTGAACCCACTCCGGTAGAGCCTCGAGAACCTCCGGCTCGTCGCGCTTTGATAGTATGAGAAAATAGAAGGGCAAGGCGGGCGACGCCAGAGAGAGGACAACTCCGCCGGTAACGAGTCCCAACACAGCCGCAGCGGTTCCTATGCCCAAGCCTAACCCAAAGTGGCCACATTTCTCTGCGATATCGCCTACCGTGAGCGAACTGCTATGGGTGGAAACCTCGGTGTCGATGGTGTTGAGAACCTTGGAAAGACACTGGATCTTGGCTTGGACTTGTTGGCACCAAGCGGGCGTGATGGTCAGGGTCAACCCGGTGAGGTCACTCTTTTGCTCATCGGCTGGAAAGACAAACTCACCGCCTATTCCAAACTCTTTGTGCGTGAGTTCGGCACAGAGGACGCCGTAGCGGGTGGCCCCCAAGTGAAGGGATTCCCGGAGTTGGGCGATATCACGTTTGCCGTAGTTGGAGAGCAGGTCGACGATCAAGGTTGATGTGATCTCGTAGGAGCAATAGAGACTGAAGCCGCCTAGCGATGGCGTAGTAGCTTTTTCGGGTTTGGGCCAGTAGAGAAAGGGCGAGTCCGTCCGCAACGGATCGGCCAGGCGACCCACTTGGGCCAAGACAGGGTTTGAGAGCTCTATGGTGGGGTCGGAACCCGTGCAGCCGAACCACCCCTGAGCTAGATGGCGAGGAGAATCTTTGCCGTGGTCTCCGCGGTGAAAGTCTGAGTTGCGGACATTGGCTTGGCTGTTCACGAGCTTCTGGTCGAGCTTCACAGGGATGGGACACCAGCGACAACGGCGATGAAGTAGGGTGCTTTCCTCGGCTCTGATAGAGAAATTGAAGAGTGGTAGCGGAAACTCGATCCTCAGGAATGTCTCTGTGGAATCATTGGTTTTAGGCGCGAGCGAGTGAAACTCTTGTCCATCCCATTGGATGCCTGTTTGTCGACCGGACTGAAGCCAATAAATTCTCACATAGTCTTTCACCAAGAGCGGGCGCAGTCCGGTGCACAGTTCCCTCAGAAAGACGTTCTCGCTGTGTTCCAGGCGCAGCAGGCTGTCCAGTAGCATGCTCTCTGAGGGTAACTGTTCCATGACGATATCGGCGCGATTCACGGTGGAGAAATGAACGAATCGAACCTCTCTGGCTTGGGCCGAAACGCCAGCTTGAACCACCTTAAGAACCCAATGAGCGGGGTCAGTCACGCTGTGCTCAGCCAACTTCTCAAGGGCTTTGTGCCCTGCTATTTTGAACTCCCCGGAAGAGTCGAATCGACCGGGTTGAGCTTTGTCCTCTAGGAATTTTTGGAACTTCGTCTTCATACTGATCCCTCGGCTCTGGGTCTTTGGACTAGAGCGCTCTTGACCTTCCTTGGAGTTGGCGAGAGCAACCTCTGTCCTAGTCTTTTTGTCAAATAATCAAACGAGCATTTGATTAGTTTTTTGTCTTGAGGTATGCTGCCTACGTCGAAAGGTCTTAGGAGTAAAAATTGACAAAGCCGATCCACCAATACAGTTCTCGAATAGGCCAGGCTCTGTCGAGTCCCACCCGAATTCGGGCCCTCAACCTCTTGGCTCAGAGGGCCTGGTCGGTCAAGGAGTTGGCAGAAGAGCTCAACGAGAGTCTGGCCCTTACCAGTTCTCACCTGAAGTGTCTGCGCGCCTGTCATCTGGTGAGCGAAAACAAGGTGGGCCGCGCGGTGCACTGCAGGGTGACCTCACAAGAGGTGCTGCAAATGCTGGACTCGATCAACAGGGTCGCGGCTACACATCTGCCTGAGATGCGTGAGTTGGTGGCCGATGCTCAAAACGATCCGCACCGACTGGTCGTTGAGTCTCTGGCCGATTTCTACAGAGAACTCTCGGAAGACGCCTTCCTCTTGGTGGACTTGCGGCCACGGCTGGAGTACCGAGCCGGTCACATTCCTCGATCGGTGAACTTTCCTAGCCGTGAGTTCGACCGGTTGGACTTAAGGGAACTCAGGGTAGGCCGTCCCGTGGTGGCCTATTGTCGTGGTCCTTGGTGCTCCATGGGTATTCAAGGGGTGCAGAAGCTCAACGCAGCCGATGTGACAGCTTCACGACTGACCGCTGGTATTGTGGAGTGGCGAGCTCAACATCTTCCCCTTTCGACGGGAACGGAGAATTGATCGTGCAAGAAACACTAAAGACTCATTGGGAGAACTGGAAATTCACTATTCCTATCTTGCTGCTTCTGTTCTTGATGTGGCCTATGATCAAGGGGACCTACTATAAGAACTTTGGTGAAGAGAATCCTGAGAGTAGCATCCGCTGGCGAGGGAGTTTCCAGGCCGCTTTGGAGGAGTCAGAGAGCTCTGGTAAGCCGATTCTCTTGGACTTCTCGGCCTCATGGTGTCCCCCGTGTCAGGTTATGAAGCACGAGGTCTGGACCGACTCGGAAGTGGGCAAGGTGGCAAACGACCGCTATGTACCGTTGCTGATCGATGTGGATGTTCCCGAGACCCGGTATCTGTCTCAAAGGTATCAGGTCTCCAGTATCCCGACGATTCTGATCATCGATTCTAAGGGGCAGATTCTCAAACGCTCAGGAGCGTTGTCCGCCTCAGCTATGACCGACTTCTTGAACCCATAAAGAAAGCTCGACGGGCGCTCGCTGCAGCGTTTT
>CAZVVF010000624.1:0-901 GCA_964630575.1 uncultured Burkholderiales bacterium
TCCGACAGCGAGCCGCCAGAGCTTTTGCGAGTAGAAATGAGTGGCCTGGATGGAGAACAGTTCTTGAGGGGTGCCGCAGTGAAGGCAAGTCGCCTCGCCGGTTCCAACCGGATCGCCACAGACTCGGCATAAAGATAGGGTGGACCAGTGTTCTATTGGCTCGCTCATAGGGTACGTCTTCGAGCGTCGTGGGGCTCTCCTCCTCCAAACCTTCAACTGCCCCTTCATATAGAGGGGTCGCAACGCCGTTACAGAAAAGTCGCTTATGCCTGCAAATCTGATCGAATACGAAGTCATCAAGGTCGGTCCCGAGATCGCCACCATTAAAGCTGCCCTAAACGATATAGGGCGACGCGGATTCTTACTTCATCACGCCAACCCCAACGAAGCTGGTGTGTACACCTTCATTTTCAGTAAGGATACCGGTCGTGTGGCCGAGGAAGTCACCGAGACCGCCGGTGCTTGGATCGATGACGGATTCGTAAACGAAGAGACTTCCTGGACCTAGACGAGTTTCACTCTAGCAGGGTATATCGGCCCCTGAGAAGTAGCCCGGGGCTATGTCTCAGTACACCCGCCGTTTTTTCTTCTCTCTTCTCGTTGTTTCGCTCTTTTCCGTTCAGCCTATTCTGGCATGGGCACCGACCCACAAGGTGGAGTCTAAGCGAGGGAGTCTTTTCCTTCGTACTCTAGGGCAGGGTGCTCTCATGTTTCGCTTCAGCCCGGTGTCGGAGGCTGGGGTCCACACTTTTGACGACTCCCCGCTTTGGGACCCAGACTTTTTGGCCGATCAATCTTTCGCTCCCGAGGTCGTTGAACTCGGCATCGGTGAGGGTGTGGACCTGGGCGGAGGGGCTCGCGCCTCCTGTTTGCTCGACCCGGTTTCTGGACGTTTCACCTT
>CAZVVF010000624.1:911-3635 GCA_964630575.1 uncultured Burkholderiales bacterium
GAGGTGAGTTCGAGCGACAAGCCTTTTCGCCGCGTGCTCACGATCCGGGCCCCTTTTGTGGACCATCTCTACGGGTTGGGGGAGCAGTTCCCCAACGAGGACCTGGGCAAGACTCACTTCGATCTCAAGGGTAAGGTGCGGCACTCCGGCTGGGGGCCTGATAGTTTTGAGACCGATCCGCTCGGTGTTTACGGGAACTCACTCACGCCCTTGGCTGGGGGAAACGTTGCCAACGCCCTCTTTCCCGTTCTCTATCTGGCCGATGAGGCCGGGAGCGACGCTATGATCTTTGTGGACAATCCGATCGATAGTCGTTGGGATTTTCGGCGGACACCGTGGACGGTCGGGTTTCGAGGGGGAGAGGTGAGTGGGGCCATAGCCTGGGGGGCCGAGTGTGAGGAGCTTCGCTCTCGCTACTTGAGCTGGACTGGCAATCCCCCAGTGCCTCCGCGCAAGGCTTTCGGTCTGTGGGTGTCCGAGTACGGCTTTGAGAATTGGGACGAGATAAAAGACAAGGCCGCGTCTCTGAAGGAGCGTGGTTTTGCGATTGACGGTTTCGTTCTCGACCTCCAGTGGTTCGGTGGGATCGAGTCCGATTCGCCGAACTCTCAAATGGGTCATCTGGCCTTCGATACCGAGAACTTCCCCGATCCCGCTACTGAGATCGCGCAGTTTGCCAAACAGGGTCTCGGTCTTATCTTGATAGAGGAGAGCTATATTGCCAGCGGCTTGTCGGAGTATGCGGATCTGGCGCAGCGGGGCTTTCTGGTGAAATCGCCGACCGACCCCACTCAGCCTCACACCATCGACAGAAACCCTTGGTGGGGTCTGGGATCGATGATCGACTACACGGACTCAGAAGCCGGGGCCTACTGGCATCAGTGGAAGCGTGAGCCCCTCATCGACCTCGGGATCATGGGGCACTGGACCGATCTTGGCGAACCGGAGGTCTTTCGGAAGAAAGGCAAAGCCGGTCGAGGCGGGACCAGCTACCAAACGCCGCTCTATAAGGGAGGCAAGGAGCAGCTCGAGGTCAACAATATTTTCGCTCTGAGTTGGGCCCGGAGTATCTTTGATGGTTACGGAAACGATGGTCACCAGGCCGGGCCCAGACCGTTTGTCTTAGGTCGGACCGGGACGTCAGGAATTCAGCGATTTGGGGCTTCCCTGTGGTCTGGAGATATCGCCTCAAACTGGAGAAGTCTGCGCAGCCACTATGTGGCCCAAAGTCATATGTCTTTGTCCGGTGTGGACTACTACGGCTCGGATGTGGGTGGGTTCTTCAGGGCCGCCTATGAGCCCGAAGAGGGAGGCTTTTCGGAACTCTACAGTCGTTGGTTCGCCGCGGCCTGTCTCACCGACATTCCCCTCAGGCCCCATACCATGAATCTGGGAAACAAGTATGAGACTTCTCCCGACCGAGTTGGGGACGTCGCCTCCAACCTCAAAAACCTACGACTGCGGTATCGACTGATCCCCTATCTGTATAGTGCCGCCTACGAGGCTTGGCAAAACGGCTCGCCCGTGGTGAGTCCGGCGGCTTTGCTGGACGGGACATCCGAGGCCCTGGCCGTGACGGCAACGGTCAAGCGCATCGGTCCTTCTCTGTTGGGCTATCTCGTCTTGGAGCCTGGGAGCCTGGAGATGGAGTGTCAACTCCCAGCAGGACGCTGGTACGATTTCGCCTCCGGGCGTACGGTGGCCAAGGGCAAGGGAAGCACCGTGGTCGTGCCTACCCGAGATGCCTCTGGTCGCTTTGTGACTCCCTTGTTCGCCAAGGAGGGCTCGGTGATCGCACTCGGATCGGCCGACACCTCAGAGCCGGACTTGGGGCGCCTGGAGATCGCTGTTTTTCCGGGAGCGGAGCCGTCGAGTTGCAAAATTTTTCACGATGACGGGACGACGGAGGCCTATCGAGGTGGTGACTTTGCCGTCACACAGGTCAGCCAGAGCCCTTGGCGAGGCCGTTTTGGTCAGGTCACTGTGGCACCGGTGGAGGGAGCCTTTCGCTCCCGGATGCCGGAGCGTCGAGACCTGGTTATACACTTAGCTTATCCTGGCCAGGTGTTGCAGGCCTCTGTTGACGGGCAGCGCTTGGCGATGACCCGAGAGGATGATTATTGGACGGTGACTCTCCCTCAGGTGCCTCTGGATTCTTCGACTGTGGTCACCTTCGAGTGACTGACCGACAAGCTGGCTCAGTCACAATGGCGGTCGCGATTGATTCGCTCCTTTTCGATGGCCGCTTGTTCCAGGTCGATATCGAGTCTCTGGGCTAGATCGAGAAGATAGCTGAGGACATCGGCCATCTCCAAGGCCAGCTCTCGCTTGCTTTGTGGGTGCTTGTTGGCATCGCTTGTGGCTTCGGCAAACAGGCCTCGGTGTCGCCGGAAGGCTTTTGCGAGTTCCCCGACCTCCTCGCTAAAGAGGAGAAAAATCTCTAGGTCCGAGGCTTTGTCCCAGCCCCTGGCTTTGACGACTTCAGCGACGTAGGATTGCCATTGACTCAATGTGGCCTCAGTCGGAATGGTGGGGAGTTTGGATTTTTCAGGCTTCATGAGGTTGTTCCTTCGGTAGCTTTTTGAGCAGTTGGATGGCTCGCTTTTTGAGTTTGTCGCTCATCTGGGCAGACCCCCTGTCCTGACTCCGCTTGAGCTGCTGTCCAAGGTTTCGAAGAGCTTCTTCATGGCGCATCAAGCGGGCCATCTCAGCGGCCTCGAACCA
>CAZVVF010000625.1:0-3635 GCA_964630575.1 uncultured Burkholderiales bacterium
CCCCCACCAGGGTCAGCAGGCTGCGCTCCTTGTTCCTCAAGACGTTGCGAAAAGCAAGGCCGGCGATCATGAGCGATCCCCCGTTGCGAACCAGGCCCCCAGCCTCTCAGCGGACCAGGTATTGACCAAAAGCTCGGGGTTGACGACAGCCCGTCTGGCCATATCAACACCGTAAACGAGACGGGAAAACCCTTCGACAGAATGGGCATCCGTATTGAGAGCAATCAAGCAGTTTGAGGCAACCGCCATATCCAAAATCTCCTCAGAAACATCTAAGCGCTTCGGGCTCGCGTTTATCTCCACCGCCACATTTCTCTCGGCACAAAGTTCAAAGATCGCTTTCCAGTCGGCATCATAACCGCTGCGACGACCGATGATCCGACCGGTTGGGTGAGCCCAAATCCTAACCTTCGGATGAGAGAGCCCCCGGAGCAAACGCCGGGTCATGGCCTCAGAGTCGAGATGAAAGAAAGAGTGAACAGCAGCCACCACGTAGTCCAACTCCCCTAGAAGCTCATCGGAGTAATCCAGGCTCCCATCGGCGAGGATGTCGGTCTCGTTACCGGCAAAAACCTTGAAGTCTGCAAGACTCGCATCCAACGTCTCGACCTCAGCGAGTTGTTGCTTCAGGGCCTCGGGAGTCATTCCGTTCGCGATCACCAGCGACCTAGAATGATCGGTCACCCCAAAGAAGCGATGTCCCAACTCTCGCGCCTTTTCGACCATCTCCAGCAGACTGTTCTGTCCATCGGAGTAGGAGGTGTGCGCGTGAAGGTTACCCTTTACCATAGACGCTTGGAGGAGCGTCTTTTCAGAATCTCCCCAGGGGTCCTCTCGGTGGCGCAACTCCGGAACAACGGGCAGCAACTGCAAATGAGCAAAGGCCTCTTCCTCGGTGGAGCCCTCAGGCCTACCCACCGAATCAGCCTTGGCCTGCAGGAGCTTCACAAACTCTTCTGGCCCGGTGTGAACCAGCAACGACCATCCACTCTCTTTGAGGTCACAAAAGTGCAGCACGACAGGGCAACCGGAAGGATGAACCGTTCGCACAGAGCCCTCTTCCAAAACGCACTCAGCACCGTTGGCGGTCAACCGCTCCTCGATCTGCTCTCGCACCGAGGCGACATCACGACAAGAGAGCAAAAGCTCCAGACCAGAGGCCTGGGGAACCTTGCGCCTGACCTCACCTACAACCTGAACCTGATCGAGACCGTCAATCCCCTGCAACCGGTCGAGGGTGCTCAACGCCCACTCTTGCAGATGCGCCAACTGATAGACATCTCCAGTCTTAAGCACCTGATCGACTGCAGCCAAGAGCTTCTCTTGGCTCTTTTTGGAAAACCCCTTAAGGCCTTGGACTCGCTGTTCCACAAGAGCCGCCCGCAGGTCCGACAGACTCGTCACGCCGAGTTCCTCGTGCAACAAAATGGTCTTTTTGGCACCCAGCCCGGGCAGGGCAGCGATATCCACAAGCCCCGCAGGAATCTCTTCCTTCAGAGCCTCCAGCTGAGGAATAAAGCCCTCAGCGATAAACGCCTCCAACTTGTCGGCAATAGTCTTGCCAACACCGGCTATCGACCTCAATTCACCGCGCAAGCAGAGGTCTTCGAGATCTTCATCTAACTCATGGAGAACCTTTGAAGCCTTGACGTAGGCCTTGATCTTAAAAGGATTCTCACCCTTCAACTCGAGATAGCTTGCAATGTCCAAAAAGGCCTGAGCGGCACTCTCGTTTAGAGCAAAAAGGGAAGTACTAGACTTCCCTTCTCGCGTTCTCGGCTGAAGACTCATGAGTTTGTGACCATCACAAAACTCATCTATGTTTCACCCTACCTTACTAGTGTTCAGAGCTGCTCTTGCTGCGCCGAAAGATGGCCGGCTCAAGTTCGATATCCTTGAGAGCACTGCCGAAGGTAATCTCTTCCTTCAAAGCTCCGAGGTTGAAGCCAGAGTCGCTATCGTCGTGAAGTCCGGCAGGCACCTGCTGAAAACCGGTCGCCACAACAGTGATTCGGATCTCGCCTTCCATTCTCTCATCCTGAACAGAGCCGAAGATGATCTGAGCCTCGGGGTCAACAGCTTCAGAGATGATTCGCGCAGCCTCATGAAGCTCGATAAGAGTCATATCGTTGCCACCGGTGATGTTGAAGAGAACTCCCGTTGCACCGTCGATAGAAGCTTCCAAGAGCGGAGACGAAATAGCCGCACGCGCCGCTTCCACAGCCCGGTTTTCACCAGAAGCGATACCGATACCCAGCAGAGCCGAGCCGGCGTCAGCCATGATCGTTTGAACATCAGCGAAGTCCACATTGATGCGGCCAGGAACGGTGATGATCTCGGAAATTCCTTGAACGCCGTTTCTCAGCACATCATCGGCCAAACGGAAAGCGTCGGAAATATTTTCCTTCTCACTCACGATCTTGAGCAACCGGTCATTAGGAATTGTAATGATGGTGTCGACCTTCTTCTTGAGCTCTTCGATACCAGCTTCGGCCATCTGGAGTCGACGCTGTCCCTCAAAAGAGAAAGGCTTGGTGACAACCGCCACGGTCAGAGCACCGGCCTGACGAGCCAACTCTGCCACGACTGGCGCAGCACCGGTTCCGGTACCGCCGCCCATTCCAGCGGTAATAAAGACCATGTCAGCTCCATCGAGAGCCTTGAGCACCTCGTCGGCGTTCTCCTCAATAGCCTTGCGTCCAACTTCTGGAGCCGAACCGGCACCGAGACCTCGGGTGGCTTGAGAGCCGATATGGATGCGCTGGTCGGCATCGCACAAGAACAAGGCCTGAGCGTCGGTATTGATGGCGATAAACTCGACACCACCGAGGCCCTCTTGAATCATCCTACTGACAGCGTTACAACCCGCACCACCGACACCGATCACCTTGATTCCGGCGAAGTGCTCCAACTGGTGGCGATTCTCAGACTGCGGCGAAGGTTTGACGGGGGTTGTTAGACCACTCGTAACGGTCGTTGTCGCGGCTGCTGGGCGAGGCGCGGCAGGTCTGGGCGCAGGCGCGGCCGCAGGGCGCGGAGCGGCTGCGGGGGCCGGTGCCTGCTGGCGAGGAACCGCCAAGGCGGGCTTAGCCGGGAGGCTTGGAGATGAGGCCGTGGGTGGCAGCGGCTCCAACGACGGTTCTAAACTCGGTTCTTCGATACCCTGAGTCTCACGCTGCTGTGGGGCTGCGACTCTATTCTCATCTTCCATTCTGCACCTCTAACAATTCTTTTTTCCCCGTCAAGGAGGAAGTCTCTAAGATCTGAAGGTGACTACATAACCGAGGACTTGAAATCCTTCCTACTTTTAGCAAATTTTGAAATTATTTCTTTTTTTTATCGATGGGATTTAGGCCTCGGAGCCCAATCCTTCTCCGCCGCTGTCTAAGGCCCAAGCGATCCCACTCTCGCTCAACAGCATGGCCGTGTCGCGAACAGGCAAGCCCATGACGTTGAAATAGCAGCCTCTTATGGAGTGTACCAAGGCGCCTCCGACCCCCTGAATCCCATAACCACCAGCCTTGTCAAACGGTTCGCCCGTTGCGATATAGGCTTCGATCATCGCATCGGAAAGGACCCCAAACTCGACCCAGGTCCGACGCCAGAGTGTTCTTTCTTTCCCCTGATGAAGCAAA
>CAZVVF010000626.1:0-3623 GCA_964630575.1 uncultured Burkholderiales bacterium
AAGTTGCCGCCACCTCCACCAGGTTTGAAGCCAACGGCATTGTCGGAGGTGCCGTTCCAGCCGCTAATGGGCCGCTTGTCGGTGGTGTCGGGAAGGAAGATTCCGTTGACGAGTTGACCGGAGTTCTGTTGTTGAAAGGCGCTGAACTGTTGAGCAAAATAGCCGGGAGGATTCACCCACTGCCGGACGCTCCATCCCTGAGACTCTCCGTAGGGGACATTGATTCCAGGCGTTCCCCCGCCTGGGCCCAACCCGCCGACAACGAGGGGGCCACCCGTGGAGGCCTCTTCGGCTGTTCGAACATAGTTGAGTTGGATCTTACCGGCATCGTCGTTGAAGTAGTAAGCAAGGTTTCCACCGACGTTATAGTTTTGGTAGTTCTTGCCGAGGTAGGTGTTTCCATCGCCGAACTGGGTTCGGAAAAGCTCCCACTCCAAACGACTGTCCTCGGACAGTCCCACCTCTCCTGTGACATCGGCTCCGTAGCCTGCCCAGCGACGGGGCCCGTAGACCCCGAGATTCACTTGACCGGCGAAGACCAGTGGGTCGGTCTTGGTGGTGAGGATCTCTCCCACAACGAGTCTCGTTTTGGAGGGTTTGTGCCAGACCCAGAAGCGGTCGAGGTTCATGCTCGTGTATGGCGTATGCTCGAGCGACTGAGAGCCCTGATCGCCACCTCTGTTGCCGGTGAAGACGTTGGAGAGCCAAGGGGCTGAGACTCCCCAATAGGCATCCACGGCGTTGTCGCCTTGGGCGGTAAAGGCAGAGAACTCTATGCCGGCGTCTAGGTCGGGAGTGACCACAACATTGAGGCCAAGAAGAGCTTTGGAGGTGAAACCCGTCCCGTTGGTCAGTGCCTTGCCGAGCCTGTAGTCCACCACTGGGAATATTCCGTTGTACTGAGGGCGTCGGGTCGCTCCAACGGCTGAGCCCACGGCGGAGTTGTAGTTCAGAAAGGGGACATTCCCAGCATTGCCCCCGCCGTTGCGCAGAGAATCGTTGTCGCCCACACCCTGGTTGCTGAAGCTCTGCATCACGAGTCGACTCTCGAGCGAGCCATAGAACGTGATGCGCTCTAGTTCGGTAACCCTCTGGTCGAGTCTGGCGTGGTCCTTTTCCAGGGCCGTGACTCGCACCCCCAGTGCGTCGAGCTCCTCTCGAAGGGCCCTCGTCAGAGACCTCAGAGTGGCCAGGTCGGATCGGCTGGCGAAGGTCTGCTGAGCTCGCTCCATCCTGGCCAACAATCGGGCCACGATCATGGCCGTTTCCCATCGTGAGGCGGCCCTGTCTCCTTTGAATGTGCCGTCGGGGTAGCCTTCGACCAGCCCTTTGGCGGCGAGTTCTCTCACCGCATCCTGGGCCCAATGATTGTCGGGTACATCGGGAAACAGCGGGGCGGCCGTCGCGGCCAGGGCCAACCCTGTAAACAGAGCGAGCGTTAGGAGTCCTCTGACGATCTTCATTCCACCACTCCTGGCTCTCTGAGTTGGCTTCTGCTGGTGCCAGAGCGGCCGGTAGCGACAGCTATCGGCGCTGTGAGAAAGCCTCGACTATTCACCGCTCTTGAGGACACTCTGAATCGCTTTGATGGTGGAGTCGGGATTGACGTTGAGCCCCTCTTGCTGATGGACGATATCCCCGGCGGGATTGAGAACCGTAATAATATTGGAATGGGCGTAGTCGGTGGCGTTGGTTTTCTTGAACTTGATCCCCAGCAGGGCAGCGAGTTCTAGGATGTCCTCGTCGTTGCCGTTGAGGAAGGTCCAATCGTCTCCCACCTTGGACTCACTCGCGAACTCTTTCAGCCTGGCTGGGGTGTCCACGGCCGGATCAAAGCTCACCAGGACATAGTGGACTTGGCCAGGGTGGAGTTTGTTGACTTGGGCTTCGATGTTGCGCATATCCGCTACGATCATCGGGCAGGCCCCTTTGCAACTGGAGTAGATCATGGTGATCAGGACCACCTTGCCTTTTAGGTCTTCAAACTCTACCACTCGGTTGTTCTGGTCGGTCCATGTGGACTCGAGATTGTAGAGGGAAAGCTCGCTGGTGGTGCCGGATTCCATGGGAGCGCAGCAGGCCGAGGCGCTAGCCGAGGGCACTGGGGTTGCGATCGCCGTAGCGACGTCGGCTGGTTGGCGCGTTTGGCAGCCGACCAGCAAAAGTGCGATGACCGGAATGAGGGTTAGGCGTTTCAACATGTTGTTTGTCCTTTCAAATGTCCTTGGCGCATCGAAAGCCAAGGTTCCCCACTGTGTATCGTGCATTGAGACTCGAGCGGAAAGCGTAGCGCATATACGAAGCGTAATCTGACGGGTCAGTGGTTCCAACAGCACCGGCTGCGCAATAGAGGCCTCTGTCGATCCCCGTGTCCTGCCTGGATTCTCCGGTCACCATCACCGAGTTGAAATCGGAGACCCATTCCCAGACCAGGCCGTGCATGTCGTGAATTCCGTAAGCATTTTTGTAGACACTCCCAACGGGGGCGATCATGCTCGGTGTCGGTTTTCCGTAGAAGGTGAGAATGCGTCGATGAAAATCGGGGTCTTGAGTGGCGTCCTTGAGCGTTTCATCGGCTCGGGCCACGAACTCCCATTCGTCTTGAGTTGGCAAGCGTTTGCCTTTCCATTTGGCGTAAGCGCGGGCCGCGAACCAAGACACGTTCACGACCGGTGAGTTCGCCATTTTGGTGTCGAAACTGAGGTCTCCAGACCAATGTCTCAGGTAGTTGCTCTCGGCGAAGATGGGCTTGACCTTGGATCGCCTCCACTTGGGATTGGCCTTCACAAAAGACAAGTAGTCCTGATTCGTCACGGCATAGCGGTCTAGGAGGAAGCCCTGGACCTGAACCCTCTTGATGGTGTCACCGATCTGGTAGAGTGGTAGGTAGGACCCTGCCTCTACCTCAACCTGAGTTGGATCAGCAGCGCTGAAGGCTCCCAGGTTGAGGCAGAAGGCGAGAATCAAGAGTCGTTTGAGGTTCACGTTACAGCAATACCCCTAGTGAGAAGCGCGAATTTTCTGCACTTGGGCTGGGGTCACTTCTTTCCCCTTGTTACCCCAACTGTTGGTCACGTAGGTGACGACGTTGGCGATCTCTTCGTCGTCGAGGCCGAGCTTGGGCATCACCCCGTTGTACTTTTCACCGTTGACGGTGATCTCACCCTGGAGACCATTCGCCACCGCCGATATGGCGACTTCAGGTGATGAGAGGAAGTCCGATTCAGCCAAGGGAGGGAAGGCCCCCTTGACGCCGGTGCCGGAAGGTTGGTGACAAGCTGCACAGTTGCGTTTGTAGACGGTCGCTCCCATGCTCATACGCTCAGCCATATTCTTGGCCTTGGGCTCGGTAGGCTTGATATCATCCGGCATGGTTTGGATCGTTGAGCCTTCCCCTTTGTAGACGATATCTTGTTCTTTGTCGGAGTAGATGGCCTTGTTCTCTTCACCCTCAACCTTGAGCATGGCGATGGCTCCTTTGTTGAAGGCTCGGAAGATGGAGTGGTCAACCAGGATGAATGTTCCAGGAACATCGAGTTTGAATTCGGTGTAGGCTGCACCACCGGCCGGAATCAGGGTCGTTTGGACGTTTTCGTTTTGCGCTGCTCCACCCTCTACGTGGA
>CAZVVF010000627.1:0-473 GCA_964630575.1 uncultured Burkholderiales bacterium
AAGCAGGCCGAAGGTGACATCGACCTGGAAAAAGCTCTGCATCGATGCATCAAAAAGGTTACAGCGGATCTGGAGAGCATGTCCTTTAACACGGCGGTCTCTGCTATGATGATCTTTGTCAACGAGGCCACAGCCAAGGTCGACAAACTCAGCCACAGCCAGTTGAGCCGTTACACTCGCCTGCTCTCCGTGTTTGCCCCTCACCTCGGTGAAGAGCTTTGGAGTATGCTCGGCTTCGAGCCGTCTGTAGCCCAAACCGATTGGCCGAGCTTCGACGAGGAGCTGTGCAAGCAAGACGAGTTGTGTTATCCCATTCAGATAAACGGCAAGCTGCGCGTCAAGATGAACCTCGACGCCGAAGCGACGAAAGATGTGGTCGAAGCCAAAGCGAGGGAAGTCGCCTCCAAGTACTTAGAAGGCAAAACAGTCAAGAAGGTGATCGTGGTGCCCAAGCGTCTGGTCAACTTCGTGGT
>CAZVVF010000627.1:483-3623 GCA_964630575.1 uncultured Burkholderiales bacterium
TCGTGGTAGGGTAGTGGAGAAGGATGTCTTTAGAACTATATAACGCTAGAACTCATTGCAGAGAAGTCTTCGAAACGATCGAACCCGGTAAGGTCAAGATGTACTGTTGTGGCCCTACCATCCACGACTACGCTCACATCGGGAACTTCCGTACTTTCGTCTTTTGCGACCTCGTGCGCCGCTATCTCAAATATAGTGGCTACGAAGTCTATCAAGTCACCAATCTGACTGACGTGGAAGACAAGATTATCGCCAAGAGCCAGAAGCAAGGGCTCGACTTTCTCGAGTTTACCAAGATCTATGAAAAAGCGTTTTTCGAGGATCTGGAAACTCTGAATATCGAGCGCTCAGAGGTCCATCCGCGAGCCACCGATCCTGTGGTAATGGACAAGATGGCGGCTATGATCGTGGACCTGCTCAACAAGGGTAACGCTTACAAGGCCGATGACGGCTCCATCTACTTTTCCATAAAAACCTATCCTGAATACGGAGAGTTCGCCCGCATTGAGGTGGAGGATCTCCGAGCCGGAGAACGGGTTAGTGCCGACGAGTACGAAAAGGGTAGTGCCGCTGATTTTGCTCTTTGGAAGGCTTGGAGCGAGGCGGATGGCCCAGTCTTTTGGGACAAGTATCCAGAGCTGGGCAAGGGGAGGCCGGGTTGGCACCTAGAGTGCTCCGCTATGGGATTACTGTATTTGGGGGAGACCTTCGACCTGCACCTCGGTGGCATCGACCTGCTCTTTCCCCATCACCAGAACGAGATCGCTCAGAGCGAATGCTGTACAGGAAAAAGATTCGTGAACTACTGGGTTCACTCTCAGCATCTTCAAGTCGAGGGCGAAAAGATGAGCAAGTCCTTGGGTAACTTTTATACCCTTCGCGATATGCTCGACGGGAAGCTCAACGCTTCTGGGCGGGCCTGGGAGCCCATGGCGATCCGTTTGGCTCTGCTCAAGGTCCACCACGGCTCACGCCTCAATTTTACCTTCGATGATCTTCACAGTTCGGCCCAAAACCTGGAGCGACTCCGAGGCTTTATCAAACGATGCCAGGAGATCTCGACAGGCGCGCTCGCACCGGAAGTGAAACACCCCTTAGCCGTCAAGGCCAGGGACGACTTCAAGAAGGCTATGGACTCTGACCTCAATATCTCGTTGGCCTTGGCCGCGGTCTTCACCTTAGTGACCGAGGCCAACAAACGGTTCGATGCTTCCGAGAGCGATAGCAAAGAACTGGCACTGAGTTGTCTCGATATTATGTCGGACTGGGAAACAATTCTTGGCTTGGGGCTTCTAAAAGCGGAGCAACAGGCCGAACTTACAGAGGAGGAGCAGCAATGGCTTCAGGACCGCATAGAGGCTCGCGCCCAAAAAGATTGGGCCGAGGCGGACAGGATTCGAGATCTTCTACTGGAGCGCGGCATCACCGTGGTGGACACCCCCGCGGGGGCAAAATGGGAGAAAAAGGCCCCGTAGTTTTCGGGCGACACCCAGTCCTTGAAGCCCTCAGGGCAGGCTCGGCCCTGCAGAGGATTCACGTGGCTCGTGACGCTCAAGGTCTGCCCAAGGAACTCTTTGAAATGGCTAAGGCTCTGGAAGTCCCAGTTGTCCGAACCGACAAGGACCGCTTGGACTTTTTGAGCCGCAACGGCAACCACCAGGGTGTGGTGGCCCAAATAGGGGAGCGCTCCTTCGTTCCTTTCGACACCTGGTTCAATCAGCTTCGTGAAGAGGGCGCTACGCTGGTCTTGGCTCTCGACCAGGTTCAAGACCCTCAGAACCTGGGGGCCTTGCTGAGAACATCAGAGGGAGCCGGGTGTAAGCACGTTTTGCTCTCCTCGGCGAAGTCGTGTGGACTCACAGCGACCGTCTCCAAAGTTTCAGCAGGTGCGGACCAGTATCTAGAGTTGGGTAGAACGGCGAAAATGGGGGTTTGTCTAGAGCGCTTGAAAGAGAGTGGGTTTCAGATTGTAGCCACCTCTCCAGCAGCCTCGGAACCGTTTTATCAGGTAGACTTTTCGGTGCCGACGGTTTTACTATTGGGCGGAGAGGGTAGAGGTCTACCACCGCACTTAAAAAGGGTGGCTACACATGTTGTAAACCTCCCGATGTTGGGTAAGGTAGAATCCTTGAACGTAGCGAGTTCTGGGGCTATCCTGCTGTACGAATCGGTTCGACAGAGAACAAAATAAAAATTGCAGCAGGAAAGTTTACTTTAATGAAGACGCATGATATGATCGCCAGAGAAGAATCCCTGGGCGTCTGTATAACAAAGCTAATATCCAGGGCTTTTTAATGCCCACATAACCTGGCCCGTCCTGTTATTTCTTTGATTAGCGGGAAACCCCTTTTTCGGAATCGGTGGTTGACTGGGGCAGAACAAATGCTGATCGGAGGACGCGTTTTTGCTGAAGCTACAACAGAGTTCCTATATGGCGAACTTGCAGAATGAGCCTGATGAAGAGATCGTCAAGCTCGCCAAAAATGGGGACGAGTTCGCGACTGAATATCTCATTAGTAAGTATAAAAATTTCGTTAGAGTTAAGGCGAAATCATACTTTCTGGTAGGGGCAGATAGGGAAGATATCATTCAAGAGGGGATGATAGGTCTCTACAAGAGTATCCGTGACTATCGGGCCGACAAGTTGTCCTCGTTTCGGGCCTTTGCTGAGCTGTGTATCACTCGACAGATCATCACAGCTATCAAGACGGCTACTCGTCAGAAGCACATTCCTTTGAATTCCTATATTTCGCTGAACAAACCTATCTATGATGAGGATTCCGATAGGACTATGCTGGACATCCTCTCGGGAACCAAAGTTACAGATCCAGAAGAAGTTTTTATCTCTCACGAGCTGAGCGATGATCTGCGTGAAAAGATTCAGCAGAATCTGAGCGAACTCGAATCTCAGGTACTTCACTCGTACCTGGAGGGTAAGAGTTATCAGGAGATGGCTAAGGAACTCAATCGTCACGTAAAGTCGATCGATAACGCTCTGCAAAGAGTTAAGAGAAAAATCGAAAAGACTCTCGGAGAAAAAAGGCATTAGCCACTAGGACTGGGAATAGGATTTCCTAGCCCGAGCCTCAGTAGCTCAATTGGTAGAGCACTCGCCTTGTAAGCGAAAGGTTGCCGGTTCA
>CAZVVF010000628.1:0-2676 GCA_964630575.1 uncultured Burkholderiales bacterium
GTGGGTGGATCATGCCCCCTAACGCCGGGCGCACCACCCACAACCGGATCATGCATCACCTGTAGGTGGATCATGCCGCCTTACGGCGGGCGCACCACCCACAACCGGATCATGCATCACCCACTGACCGGATCATGCCTTTCACGGTTCGTTGGCGGTCTTGCGAACCCAGTGCAGAGAAGAGCCGATAGTACGCTTTTTGATCTTGCCAGATTTTTTTTGACCAAGCGGCGCGTTCGAAGGGTGTTCGCCGAGCCGATCTAGTTGTCGCTCGGGGGTGGATTTTCCAAGGTCGGGCGGGTACGGCGGAGCACGCGCTCGACGGCCTCGATTTTGCGTAGCAACAATCCTATCTCAAGTTCGGATTTGAGATTGACGTTGTGGTCGATGGAGGCGACCAAGCGGTCCTTGTCGTTCTGCCGATTCTGGCTCATCATGATAATGGGCCCGGCGTAGGCGGCTTGAAAAGAGAGAGCCAGGTTGAGCAAAATGAAGGGATAGGGGTCCCAGGCTTTTATCCACCCCACGACATTGAGAACAATCCAAATGCAGAGAATTACCGACTGGATGATGATGAAGGGCCAGCTCCCGATGACGTTGGCGAACCAGTCTGCAACCCTTTGACCCGTAGTCAGCCTGTCGGCGTTCAGTTCATTGACGTCTCGGCTCGCGTGCCCTCGAAATGCCTGTTCCAACCTCATGAGACGTTTCCCGAGGACATTGAACACATCAAAAACCGTATCGGGATGCTCTCTGAGGAACTCGCGAAAATCGTCTGGAGAGAGAAACAGAACATGGCCGTCCGATGAAGCCTCCACCCAAAAAGGCGTTGGTTCGTCGGACACAAGACTCAGTTCACCGAAAAAATCACCGGCCTTCAACGTCTCAATGAGTCGTGGTTGCTGCAGGTCACTGCGCGCCATCATGCGAGCCTCACCCTCGACTAATAGAAAAAAACCGTTGTCTCTGTCGGCTTCAGAAGTGAGGCTGTCACCAGAATGAAAAGGGAGGGTCACCAAGCGACTTTCAATCTTGGCTAAGTGCTCTTCGTCCAGGGAAGAAAAAAGGCGAACTTCTTTGAGGGCTCGACGCATCTGGCTTTCTTGTTCCGAACTGTTGACGACTCCCCGACCGCTTCAACGAGCCGACGGGGGCTTAATCTACTTCAGTTCAAAGCACCCCGCTCCTTTCAGAGACTCTGAGAGAAGTTCTTTCCACGACCGTTTCTCACAAAGACGAAGTTCGCAACAGGACAAAGGGCGGCTCAAAGGATCACGACCGCCTCTCAGCTCCAGCCGAAAGACGAACTCACCCTGGAAAAGACTGTCTCGAAGAGACCGATAGCTCACAACGAAAACAATTTGACCGAAAGGACGCCCTTCGCCCCATTCGAAGATCCCACTATGGAAGACATGTTCGGGCCCATTGGATTCATTGAAACAGATCATGGCAAACTCGAGTTTGGCAACGTAGGCATTTCGAACTGCGTCTATCTTCGCTATCAAGACCTGAAGGGTGGTTTTAGTCCCTGCCTCGTCTACAACCCTGAGGAGTTGCGCGACCTGATAGCCTTGACATCGCAGGCGATGGAAATGATAGCGTCCTTAGAAGAGTCCAGCGCTCGGTCCCTTGGTGTGATGAGGCCCAAGCCAGCGACACTTAGGGTCGCTGTGGTCCGGCCGCCCGGCGAGCCAGCGCTAATGCGCCTGAGAATCATTCTCATTCGTGAGAGAATCAACATTTTCGTGGATCCTGTTCACTTCATCGGCTTGTTGAAAATCGGGCTGGTAGACGGTGATCCTCCGCTCGAAGGCAAAGTCATCATCAGAGCGCAAGGCCGCTGGCATCTCAATGGCAAGGAGCTAAAACCCGACGACTCCTCGGCCGGATTGGGGGAGTATGGACAGTATTGCCACCCCAGCGAAGTCACCGACGGTCAAACACTGAAACTCTGGATCTACAGACGCGAAAGGGTCGCATGCTTTCAGGTTGTTCAGCCTAACCAAGAAGTGGCCTCGACGGAGCATCCCCTAGGCAAGTCGGCCGACGAACTCCTTCTTCACGGCCAGACTCACCGGGCCCGAAAAGCCTACCACGACCTAGCTCAACAGCTACTTTCCAACAAGCCGCCGAACCCCCAGTGGGCAGCAAAAATCGTAATCGGAGTGTTGCTCAGCGAAATCGCCGACGGAAACGGCGCGAGCGCCCAACAGATCTGGTTAGGCCAATCCCCAAATCCGATTTTCCAACTGGGTATACAGAGCGTGGAGTCGGGCATGGTGGCTCTGGACGACTATCTCATCTATCAACAGATTTCGGCCTACTTCCATTCCCTCAATCTCGATCTGAAACAAGCCCAAACGGCCGTCAACGGAATCATGGAGTCGGTTTGCCAGCGATTTCGGCCCGAGCAAGAGGCACTTAGAAAAATGGCCCTCGCCAACTGGTATCTCTACTTGGAAGAGATCTTCGAAAGCGACCCGCCGGCCGATGCACTCACGGCCTGGAAGAAAGAATGCAAGGGCACACCAGTCAAGGCCCAAGCCATATCGTTCCCACCACCCGCCCCATGGTGTGAGCCGGCCGAAATGGCGAAAACCCAGACCCAAGAGGCCCCACAAAAATCGAAACCGAGTATAGCGAAAATCGCCCTTGCCCTCTTTGTCTTCTACCTTC
>CAZVVF010000628.1:2686-3622 GCA_964630575.1 uncultured Burkholderiales bacterium
CTCTCCATCTCTCTCTTCAAAGCGTTCTCGGCTTGGCAAAGCCACAGTCATCGGTCCCTAGACCATAAGGTCTCCCTGAACGGGATCTCCTTGGGCTCCGACTATTCGACGCTCAAAGCCCAACCGGACTGGACTGAGAATCCCTACAGATTAGACCCCTCTCACCGCTGGCTCATAGGTCCTGGGATATCCATCGAAGTGGATGAGAACAAGAGGTTTGTCCGAATTACCTCCGACCAGGTGGAGTATGACGGCACCATCATCATCCCCAAAGGAACGAGCCAGTCCACACTTCAGAGCTGGCTCGGTAATCCTGCAGGCAAAGGCGGAGGAGGCGTTCATATCTATTATGTTTTCGAAGATGGCGGCGAGCGCTGTGTGCTGGAAATCATTCGCAATACGACAGCGCGCTATTCGGTCAAGAGGGCTCTCAACCGTTGGCAAGAGAGCGATACGGTCAACCTGGCCGACCTCAAGCCGTAGCTTGGAACTCCTCCTCGAAGACTTCGCGACACTAGGCTAGGCTTGTTCAATCCCCTCTTGGAGTTGCTGGAGAAGGTCGTTCACCTGTCTCTGGAGCTCATCAAGGAAGCCACCTTCGGCCCGCGTTCCAGATAGAGACCAGTAGGCCTGATCGCCAAAGGTGATCAGGCTCTGCACGGCCTCTTCCTTTATCTCTCCTATGTTGAGACGTTTGGTTGTGGTGTTCACGGAGTCTACGAACCATCTCACTTTGGCACCCACCAACTTCCGTTTGAGAGACTCCTGCGATTCGAGAATTTGGCAAGCCCCTCTGCGCGCGGATCGCCTGCGCTCCTCTCGTAGCGGTGAACTTAGAAGCCTCAGACCGGTCAGGTCTGTCGGGAGTTCCTCGGCACTCAGAAAGACCGCCACGCTACACACTCTCGGAGAGCCATCGAGATACTCCTCATCCAC
>CAZVVF010000629.1:0-3613 GCA_964630575.1 uncultured Burkholderiales bacterium
TCGAGCTCGAATTCCCAGATGGAATGAACATCGCTTGGAACGGGAAATCGTTTGCAGATCAAAAGAGCGTCGAGCCCTCGGGTGATTTTCAACTCTCAGTTGACCACAAGCCCATCGACGGAGACCAGTCTTGGTTCGGTCTCGGTGGGAACGCTGCTTGTGCTCGCTACGCGGCTGCCCTAGCCGGACAACTGGAAGAGAACTGCCTCTATTGCCCGGTCCCGATCAAACTGGACGGTCGCCGACTCGGAGCCTTCTTTGCTGACTTTCAGGTTTACCTTCCTTTGAAGGTGAGCGAGGAGGCTGTGTCGGGAATAAGGCTCGACGCCCAGCCGACCTTCAAAACACTCAAGGGTCATCGGCGGGATAAGAGGAAGCACGGATGGTCGAGTCCGCGTCCTTTCTTTTCCATTCAATTCTCGGGATTTCGGCCGCGTGGTGAGTTCCCTGGGGCAGGAATCTTTCTTGATGCAAAGGTCGAGTCCGGTCGAGTCTTCGGGGGGTTCAAGACGGATCGCCTGCAACCCCGCCCCGCGCGTTTTGAGTGGGTCAGAGACGGGGCCGTCGTTGAACGAGAAGAATGGACACAGTTAGGCAGTGTTTTTGGACTCAAGATCGTGGCCGATGCGGGGTCACTGGGCACGGACCTGTCTGGGCTTTCTCTTATCGATAGTCCAGAGAAAGCTTCCCTTCGCAAGGCCATTCTCACCAACTCGGCTATCGTTCTTGGCGAGATGAAGGCCAGCTTTGAGAAGGATTTTGTTCCAACAGATGGACGGATCCTACCCTCTAGCTTCAGCAACGGTTTTGTGAAGTTCGTCATCTATTTCCTGGTCGCCGTGGTGTGCGTTGTAGGGTTGCCGGTCGTTCTTCTGATTCTTGTCGCAAACAGTCTTGGAAACGCGGACGAGAAGAGGCTCTCTAAGGCGCTCGATGAGCAAGCGCAAGCGTTCGAGGAGGACGGGATGAAGCGAATTCTCTCCTTCTTGAAGAGTCAGATTACTGCCTGAATATGCGGCAGCGCCATGCTTTTCCCTTAGCTTGGCTTCGAGGTGCTCTTCGAGTTTGTTGGCAAGACCAACGCTTGCGGGAAGACCTGCGGTTGACCCTGCGCCTCCCAAAGGAACCGAACGATATAGACCGGGTTGTGGGAGTTCTTGAACGCGAAAATGACCGAAAGTCCAACAGAAATGACCACTAGGGCAGGCTCATCCTATCCCTTGGGCCCTAACTCCCTGCACCAGTCAGGGCCTATCATTGCTCGGGGGAGGTCTTGGCAATGAATACTGAAATAAAAGCGCTACTCGTGGATGACCATCTGATTCTACGAGAGGGGGTCAAGAAGCTACTTGAGAGCAGCGGTGGCATTCGCGTTGTGGCCTCTGCTGGATCGGCAGAAGAAGCTTGGGCCAAGATGGACAACCGCACTCTCGATGTTGTCATCACCGATCTCCAACTCCCCGACCGCAGTGGACTCTGGCTGGTTGAAAAGGTCGCAGAAGAGAGGCCAGAGACCAAAGTTCTCGTTCTCTCAATTTCAGACTTCTCAGACGATGTCCTCGGCGCTCTCAAGGCGGGGGCGTCTGGATACTTAACCAAGACAGCAAGTCTGGAAGAACTAGAAGCCGCTGTGAAGAACGTGTGTTCCGGTGGCTCTTATCTTCAACCGAAGATAGCTTCCCTGGTCGTTGGAGCCCTGCAAAACCCTCCGGAACGGGACCGAGCTGATGACCTGACCCCCCGAGCCAAGGAGCTACTCCGTTGCCTGGTAGACGGCTTGAGCAACAAGGCCATCGCCGAAAAGCTTATCGTATCAGTCTCCACCGTGAAGACCCAGCTAAGAAGTCTCTTCCTAAAATTCGGAGTGAGCAGTCGAACCGAGTTGGTGGTTGCGGCCCTGAATGAGAAAGTTCTCGACGAGAGAGAGCAACATCTCAAAATGCCGCATCGAAGAAGCAACGCCATTGCGGTCTACTGAAACTCAGGACGCTAAACTAGTCCCGTCTGTATAGCCGTGGCCACGAGTTCCGTTCTGCTGGACACTTGAAGCTCCTTGAACAATCGTCGCAAGGTCGTTTTTACCGTACTCACGGACACACGGACATGGGCGGCGATATCGGCGTTGCCCATTCCATCAACAACACCCTGAATGATCAGCCGGTCCCGCTCCGACAGCTCCACAGCTTGGGCGGGTTGGTCTGGCTGATCGAGTATCGCCTGAACGATCGTTGAGGCGATGTTGGAGGGAAGATAGCTCGAACCATCTCTAGCCGCGCGTATGGCCAACGTGAGGTCTTGGAGCTCCACACCTTTAGTGAGAACACTTTTCACACCGGTCCTAAAGGCCATGAGGGTGTCTTTGTCCCCTTCCCGGTGGGTGAGCACCACGATGGGTAAGTCAGGCTTCTGGAGCCTAAACTCGGCCAACAACGAGCGACCATCTCTATCGGGAAAGAACAACTCGGTCAGAAGAACATCGAACTCATCTTCACTGCACTTAGCGAGCGCCTCGGTGGCCGTGGATGCGCTTCCCGCCACGGTCATACCGTGGCAGGAAGCGAGCAAGGCACTCAACCCGTGGCGCACGAGGTCGCACGGGTCGAGATGGAAAATGCGTATAACGCTGTCCTCGCACACCCTTAGAATCAGTTGCCAGTGAAGAAGGTATGGGTGTGAAAAGTCCCTGCGCCGGCACTTGAGATCAACGTATCTCCCCCGCTCGACTTAGGCAATTCCGCAAATTTGAACTGAAAGACTTGCCTGGAATTTGAGTTCAGAGTTCCACCGGTAAAATGAAAGACCACGCTATTGGCCGGTATGCTTTGTCCGGCGATATTCCGGGCGCTATCGCTGTAGCTCCAAGTACCGTAGGCCGAGACATTCTGGGGAGTGATGGTGACGGGAGCTCCGCTAGAGGGGACCGTGGTTTCTACCGACCAGTTCGTGTACGCCGGAGGCACAGTACTTGGATTCATGGGCTTGTTGAAGCTCACAAAAATCGGGATGTTGGAGGTGGCGATTCCAGTTTGGTCATTGGCTGGGAAAAAGCCAACAACCACGAGGGAAGAATTCGCCGCTGCCGTCACTTCGTTGGCAATGATGGGACTTGTTACGGTTTGAGAGTTGGGCTGGATCCAGACCTGATCGGTCTGGATGGCGGTTTCGATGGACATTATGGAGGCCTGGTAGCTTGGGTCTGTAGCAGCAAGACTGTTGAACGTAGCAGCGTCTACACCCGAGAAATCACCGTCTGGCGCCGCTTCCAATGCGGCTAGAGCACCGGCTGTACTCGTGACATCCATGGTTTGGCTGCCACTGCCTCCCTCCGGTATTTCCGTGAGAAGAAGGAGTGTGCCGCCATTCGTGCCCTGCACCACCGCTTCGAACAAGTAGTTGCCCGGACTGAGGCCCTGAACCTGAAAGCTATACTGATTCGGTCCGGTACGAACTCCAGGGGCTGTGGTGACTAGACTTCGGTCTGGTCGATAGACAGAAATGATGACTTCGTTACCCTGGGCGTGGGCCGGGGAACTGAACCATCGAAGGACCTTCGCCACCACCGGTATCGGCAAGCCCGCAAGCCCTGGTGTGCCAGGGGGAAACTCAACCAGAA
>CAZVVF010000630.1:0-3611 GCA_964630575.1 uncultured Burkholderiales bacterium
CTGTTCTCGGCGCCCTAGACCCCTCGACCTCACGGCCCAACTTCTTCAAGGCCGTCCCCGGTGCCATCAAGGCCCTCGGCGTCCACCCTGGCTGGTCGAGCCCGGGCTATGTGAGAACCTTCGCCTACGATGTTCAAACCTGGTCTGGTGATGCGCTCACTCTGCGCTCCCCTCGCTGTATGAACACCGACGAGTTGGCAGCCACAGTTCATGAGGTCGATCGTCTCTCTCAGACGCGGCCGAAATGGCTTGAGCCGCTGCGGCAGTTGGTCACCACCGGCGGGTGGATCTGGCCCTTCGACGAGATCGCTGTATGCTGTGACAGGCCCAATATCTCCCACTACAACGAGGACGATCTTCTCCACAACCTGGAGGGGGAAGCTCTCGGATTTCCCGACGGGCGCACCTTCTATCTCTGTGAGGGTCAGGTCATGACATCGGTCATAACCACGCCCCAAAAGATAGAACCCGCCTTGGTGAATGCTGAGCAAGACCTAGAAAAAAAGCGAATCCTCATCCGCCTGCGGGGCCCCGAAACACTGGATGACCCCGCCTGGCCTGCCAACCTGAAAACGCTCGCACGCATGGTCTTTGAGCGTCAGTACCAACGCTACACCCAAAAAGCCCTCAGAGGGCGTGCAAAACTCTGGCCACGATCGGGGGCAGAACTCAACACCGAGGGCCCCGTCGAGGAAACGGATGGCTGCTACTTCACGCTCCATCCAGACGGGCAACTGGACAGAGTCGTCAGTATCGTCAATGGGAAGTGGGCCTGGGACTTGAGACTCTCGCCTGGCATCGCCGAGGGCTTTTTGAAATCGGGCTCCTTCGCAGAAAAGTACTTTCCAGACGGGCGCCTGGAGCATTTTTCCCCCTACGATGACCACTCCCAGCCCGAACCCACCTGGCAGACCTTTCAGGCCTGGGTTCAGGCCGCCTTCGACAAATTGCTCGACGGTCGTGCCGTCTAGCCTGAATCCGGCTCACAGGCGAAAACCCCATTGGTCAGCAGGTTTCGAAGGATCCGGTCTGGACTCGCTACCAATTTTCTAAAAACCTGAGCCCAATCTCAGGAACTTTTCTGTCCTCTCGGTGTTCTACTAGTGCTAGAGTCACTCGCTCTCTGTGACAAGGTCGACAGGGAGACACCATTCCTAAAGAAATCCTAAGGACTCATTCAAACGACGGGAACGGCACCAGTCTGTGCGAATGAGCCGGGTAAAACCAGCCGAATTCTCCCATGAAGAACAGACGACATCTAGTAGTAGCAATATTAGGCTCCCTGCTCGCCATCCTCATAGGGTGGCGATTTGTCCAGCTCTTTTCGGGCGGAAGCTCGCGACCGACCGGTCGTGGCGGTGGTACCAGTAAAAAGATCGTCGTTGAGGCCGCTCATATGGGTCCGATGAGCATCAACTATGAGCTCGTCGGCGATGTCAAGTCGAGCCAAACCGTTGATGTTGTCGCCAAGACGACAGGACTCCTAGAGGAGGTCCCCTTCCTGGAGGGCGACCCAGTCTCCAAGGGAGACCTCCTTGCCAAGATCGATGACGCTCAGGCTCTGGCTACGCTCTACAAGGTCAAAAGCGACCTCGCCAATGCTCGATTCACCTACTACCAGCTTAAGAGCCAGCAGGATCTCACCGATGTGCAGGCCAGCAGCCAGGTCACCATCGCCGAGGCCGACCTCAAAGCGGCTCAGGCCGGGGTCAACAAAAACAAGGCAGTCTACAACGCGGCCCTCACTCAAGGGAAGACCACTGTAGCCCAAGCCCAAGCCAACTTTGAAGGCGCCAAAGCAAATCTGCGCCAAGCTCAAGTCGACTTCAACCAATCGAAAGTCAAGTACGAACGGGTGCAAGGATTGCAACGCCAAGGGTTTGTTTCCCGAGCCGATGTTCAGGATGCCTATGCCGACGTCCTGAGCAAACATGCCGCCGTCGATGCCAGCAAAGCTCAGGTGCGAGCCGCTGAGACCGAGGTCAGCAACTCCAAAGAGCAAGCCAAGCGTGACGCGGTCTCCACCCAGGCCGATATTTTGACCGCCCAGACTCAGCGCGCTTCAGCCTTGGCCAGCCTCGACGAAGCCAGAGCGGGAACCTCTCGGAGTCGGAGCTTCGAACAACAGCTGCTGGCCCAGCGCTCGCTCGTGGAAGCGGCCGAAGCGGAACTCCAGAGCGCCGAGCTAGGTCTCAAGGACACAATTCTGGTGTCCCCTATCGATGGGTTTGTCAGTCGCCGCCGCCTCGACCCTGGAACGGTCGTGAACTTTGGCGACATCATTCTCACAGTGCAGTCCGGAAAAGAGGTTTGGGTTGTCGCGGCCCTGCCTCAAGAGATTTATAACTACGTGCAAAAGGGCGCCTCCTGTCAGGTCAAAATCGACGGAATGCGCGACCGCTTGTTCTCCGGCTACATCCACCAGAAGGACTCCACCGTAGACCCCGACAGTCGACAGTTCAATATCCGCGTCAAGATCGATGACCCCGAGGGAGATGTCAAGCCCGGTATGTTCGCCCGCGTGCTCCTCTCACTCGGTCCTGAGGGCCCTCAATTGTTGGTTCCTAGTTCAGCTCTTTTCGATCGAGACGACAACCGACGAACGGCGAAAGTCTACAAGGTTGTCGACAGCAGAATCTCTATCGAGGAAGTCGCCTTTGGACTCTCCAACGGAACCGAAACTCTGATCAAAGAAGGCCTCAGCGCAGGAGACGAGGTCGTGATTCAAACGGCCTTCACCCTAGAGGACGGTCAGAAGGTTGACGCCTTTCACGCCGACAAGAAAAATCTTGACAGCAAAGCCACTCCATTCCCCTCTCCAAGTGGGGTGCCTTAGTGGATATCGCAAAAATATCGGTTCAACGACCGGTAGCCACCTGGATGCGGATCCTGGTGTTCATGCTTCTCGGTGCCATCGCCTATACTCAACTCCCAGTCGAACTTCTCCCCAGCGTGAGCCGCCCGGCCATCTACATCACAACCCGCTGGCCCGGTGTCTCCCCGGAAGATCTCGAATCCCAGATCACCATTCCCATCGAAGATTCTATCTCCACCGTACCCGGACTCGTGCACCTCGACTCTTCCAGTTCCGAGGGGATCTCCACGGTCACGGTTCAGTTCGACCCCGGCCACGACATGAGCCAAGCGGCACTGGATGTTCTGCAGCAAGTGCAGAGTGCTCAGCGGAGTTTTCCCCCTGACGACCCCACTCTCCAAGCCCCCACCATTCGAAGCTTCGACCCCACCTCAATCCCTGTGCTCGTTTTGGGAGTCACCGGGATAAACGACCCCGTCCGCTTGCGCACCATCCTGGAAGAAGAGGTGAAACCGATACTCGAGTCCGCCCAGGGTGTCGGGTCCGTGGAGGTCAATGGTGGACTCGAACGGGCCGTTATGGTGGAGTTCAATCCGCAAGCCCTTCTGGCCCACTCCCTCACCTCTCAAGATATCGTCGACGCCCTCTCCAGAGAGAATCGAAATGTCCCCGCCGGTACGACCTTCGTGGGAAACCGAGAGTTGCTGGTTCGAACCTACGGTTGGTTTCAAAGCGTTGACGAACTGGCCCATGTCCCCGTCAAGTCAGCCACTGGCGCCAGCATTCCCTTGGGCTC
>CAZVVF010000631.1:0-3597 GCA_964630575.1 uncultured Burkholderiales bacterium
GCTCTCGCATAGAGGGCAACCTGAACACCTTCTCCTTTCGCGAGGGAAGCCACGTGACCGTCGGTCAGGTCCTCTTCACCATCGACCCCAGGCCCTTGCAGGCCGCCGTTAAAAGCGCCGAAGCTGCGGTTCTAAAAGCCCGAGCGGACCTGGCCTACGCCAAGAACAAAGTCAACTGGAAAACAGCCAAAGCCAAACTCGCCGAAGCCGAGGCCAATCTCGCCAATGAGCAGCGGGAAGTCGACCGCTACAAGCCTCTCGCGGAGCGGTCCATTATCCCCCAGCAACTTTTTGACCAAACCGTATCGGCCCGGGATGTGGCCCTCGCCCAGGTAGAGGCTGCGAGAGCCAACGTCGAAAACACGAACATTCGTGACACCGCCTCAGTGGCGACCTCAGAAGCCGCCCTAGACTCAGCGATAGCGAGCCTAGAAAGCGCCCAGATCAACCTCGACTACACCACGATCTCTTCACCCATTACCGGAGTGATCGGTCAACTCAACGTAAACCCCGGAAACCTCGTGAGACCTGGGGATGAGTCACTAGCCACCATCTCCTCCACCGACCCCATCTACGTCGAGTTCGCTCTGAGCGAGAATCAGTACCTGGCCTTGGCCAGAAAGGCCGAGGACGACGAGACCATGCCCAAGCGGGTCTTTCAACTGCTCCTTGCCGACGGTGAGCCTTACAAATATTTGGGAACGTTCAACATGCTCGACCGAGCCGTGGACGCGGCGACCGGAACCATCAAGGTTCGTATCGAGTACCCAAACCCCAAAGGCCTCTTGAGACCTGGCGAATATGCCAATGTCCGACTCAACAAGGCGGATGTGCCCGACGCGATCTTGATCCCCGAGCGCGCCGTCTTGGAACTCCAGTCGAGCAAATTCGTTTACATCGTCGATGCCGACAACAAGGTTCAACAACGAGAGGTCGAACTCGGTGACCGATATGAGTCCTCCTATGTGGTCAAGAAAGGCCTCAAAATAGGAGACCGGGTCGTTGTTGACGGCATGGAAAAACTCAAGCCGGGAATGACCGTCTCGACAGAGGAAGCGAAGTAGCCTTGTTCGCCCAAACATTCATAAAACGTCCCGTACTCGCGATGGTTATCTCGCTCGTTATCACCATCGCCGGTATCCTGGCCATTCCGACCCTTCCTATAGCCCAGTACCCCGACATGGTTCCTCCGACAGTCCAGGTGACTTGTAGCTACCCTGGAGCGGACTCGGCCACTGTAGAGCAAACCGTTGCCGCCCCCATTGAACAGCAAGTCAATGGGGCCGAAGGCATGATTTACATGCAGAGCAAATCGCGCAACGACGGCAGTTACCAACTCACTGTAACATTCGACGTCGGCCGCGACCCAGACCTCGCCGCCGTAGACGTTCAAAACCGCGTCAACTGGGCCACAGCGGACCTCCCGCCGGACGTGATCAACAACGGGATCCAGGTTCAGAAACAGTCCACCCAGATTCTGATGGTCGTCACCGTCAATTCACCGGACGACAGTCGAGACAACCTATTTTTGTCCAACTATTGCTCCATCAACCTGCTCGACCCACTCGGACGGATCAAGGGTGTCAGTTCCGCTGACATTCCTGTGGGCAAACTCGACTACGCGATGCGACTTTGGGTCAAGCCGGACGACCTCGCCGCCAAGAACCTGACAGCGAGCGATATCGTCAGCGCCATCAAGGAGCAGAACGTTCAAGCCGCAGCCGGTACGATCGGTCAGCCTCCCCAGCCGCCGGGCCTCGACTTTCAGTACCCCGTCACAGTCAAGGGACGTCTGGACAAGCCCGAAGAGTTCGAGAACATCGTCCTAAAAGCCGAACCGGGCAACCTGCTCCAGGTGAAAGACGTCGCCAGGACGGAACTCGGGTCAAAGAACTACAACACCTTCGGACGCCTCAACGGAAAACCGGCCATACCCATTCTCATCTACCAACTTCCTGGTGCCAACGCACTCAAGCTGGCCGATCAGATCCGAGCAGAGATGGATGTACTCGCCGAGAGCTTCCCACCTGGGGTGGGCTATGAGATCTCTTTTGACTCCACCCTTTTCGTGAACGCCTCCATTCACGAGGTCCTAAAAACTCTGCGCGATGCCTTCATCTTGGTGGTCATCGTTATCTTCACATTCCTGGGGAACTTTCGAGCCACACTGATCCCCATGCTGGCCGTTCCGGTTTCCCTCGTCGGTACGTTTGCCGTGCTGGCGGCCATCGGATTCTCAATCAACACCTTGACCCTCTTCGGAGTGGTCCTGGCCATCGGCATTGTGGTCGATGACGCTATTGTTGTGGTGGAGGCGGTGGAACACCATATAGAACAGGGGCTCAGTCCGACCGAGGCCACAGGCAAAGCCATGGAAGAGGTCTCCGGCCCAGTTGTGGCTATCGCTTTGGTCCTTTGTTCGGTCTTCGTGCCAGTCGCCTTTATGGGTGGCCTCACCGGCCAACTCTACCAGCAGTTCGCCGTGACACTGTCCGTGTCCGTTGTCCTTTCGGCGGTGGTCGCACTGACCCTGACTCCGGCACTCTGCGCCATGATTCTCAGGCCGCGAAAGAAAATGCGAGGCCCGTTCGGCTGGTACGTTCAAGCTTTCAACGCCGTCTTTGAAAAAGTGAGCGCGGTCTACGGAAGCCTAGTGGGCTTTCTCCTGCGTCATCTCGTGGTTGGATTAGTGATCCTTGGATTCGTGTTCTTCGGACTCTACGCCATCAACAAGAAAGTACCAGGCGGCTTTCTTCCCGCCGAAGACAATGGCTATATTTTCGTCGGCTGTACCCTGCCTAGTGGCGCTTCCGTGGAGCGAACCAATGCCGTGGCCAAGCAAGCCGAAGAGATCATGGCCAAGACAGAAGGTGTGAAGACCGTCATCACCCTGGGGGGTATGAATGTGGTCACCGGTGCCAACGGTTCTAACCAAGCCTCCTTCATCTGTGTCTTCACCGACTGGAAAGACCGACAGACCAAAGAGACCCGTGCTGGCGGCATCATACGGCATGTGGGCAAAGCCTTCATGGAGATTCCTGAGGGCCAAGTTTTCCCGGTGAACCCACCACCGATTCCCGGCCTGGGAACTTCCGGCGGATTTGTTGTGGAGGTCGAAGATCGAGGCGGACACACGCCAGAGGATCTCATGAGGGTTGCCAAAGGCTTCCTGAGCGACGCCAATAAGAACCCTACGCTCAAGAGCCTCATGACCACCTTCCGAACGGACGTTCCGAGCATAAAGGTCGACCTCAACCGTATCAAAACAAAGACCTTAGGCATTCCGCTCACGGACGTTTTCAACGCCCTGCAGATCAACCTGGGCGGCCTCTACGTCAATCAATTCAACCGCTTTGGTCGTACCTGGCGCGTCTATGTCGAATCCGAAGCCGAGTATCGGCGCTACCCGAGCGACATCGGCAATCTCTACGTGCGCAGCCAGACCGGTGAGATGGTTCCCTTGAGAACCCTCTGCACCGTTGTGGAGACCACCGGCCCAGACACACTCATGCGCTACAATCTTTACCGTGCCGCCGAGGTCTACGGTGGCCCAGCCCCTGGAAAGAGATCCTCCCAGGCCCTCGCTGCTGTGGAGCA
>CAZVVF010000632.1:0-3595 GCA_964630575.1 uncultured Burkholderiales bacterium
CGGAAGCAAAGCCGGCCAGTCCACCGCCTTGACACCTTGGAAGAGTTCCTCGAAGTCGCGGGCCGGAAATTCGGCCAGTTGCAGCCAGACCCGGTCCGCTGTCCTCAACCAATAGTTCGACTTGGCCACGGCCAAGGGCGTGTAGGGAAAAGAAACCTGGGCGTTGTCCCGGGTAATGGGGCCCAGGCCCAGAGCCTCAAGCTCGCGACCCACAGTGAGTTCCAAGCCCAAAGCGCAAGTCGCCACGAGCTTCCAGGTGTAGTCCGCAGGTTGCTTATTCTCTTGATAGGAGCTTGAGGAACTTCTTCCGCGGTCACCCGAACGGCCCCTCGACCCGCCTCGATCATCTCCGCCTCGGCTGCGCTCACCATAACTGCCTCGCCCGCGTGGTCCTTTGTCCGAGCGCTCGCCATAGCTGCCCCGTCCGCGTGGCCCTTTGTCCGAGCGCTCGCCATAGCTGCCTCGTCCGCGTGGCCCTTTGTCCGAGCGCTCGCCATCGCCGCCTCGTCCGCGAGGCCCCCTATCCGAGCGCTCGCGGTCTTGACGATAGCCCGAATCACCAGAGCCCTTCTTGCGTTCAGTCCCGGCCGGCCGTGACCCCCTGGGTCCTCGGTCTGCAAAGTCTCTCTTCTTCTTGTCGAAGCGACGCTTGCTAGAGGAGCCTTTGTCGCGAGGACCGGAGCTTCGTCCTCGGCCTGCGGGCCCCTTATCCCGGGGACCGGAGCTCCGCCGTGCGGAGCGGCTTTCACCGCCGGGTCTTCTCTCTTTATCTTTATCTTTGTCGTCTTTATCTGGAGGCGCCATGTTGTTTCAACCAATCTACAATATTCTGAAAGCCTTGGTCCCTCGCCTGGGAAAGTGGCGTCCAACCTTCTCGGTCCCGTGGATTCACCTCGACGCCTTGCTTTACCAAGTACTGAACCACGGCAAAGTGGCCATTGAAGGCAGCTACGTGGAGAGGTGTTCCACCATTTTGTGGTTCTTTCGGCGAGAGAGGGACTCCCATTTCGGCTAGCGCCGTTAAGGCTTCTAAGTTACCGATCAAACAAGCTTCGTGCTGAGGGGTCCATCCCGTTTCCTTCTCAACGCTCCAGCCTGCCTTTAAAAGGGCCTGCCAAAACGCCGGTTCCCGGCGAATACAGTAATGCAGAAGTCCCCGACCAGATTCGTCACGAACCCGAGCCAACTCTAGCATAGTATGCTGGGAAAGCATCGCCTCCACTTCAGCGAGGCTTCCTTTCTCACATACGGCGAGGCACTCCGGCCCCGTCAAAGCTAAAACCGGTCCACTGAGACACCCTACCCACAACGCGACGAAGCTCCATAGAACAGATGCAAAAATTTGCCCCCGACAATTACAAAGCACCTGGTCACTATAAAGGCAACCGACCAGCCTGGCAATACAAGGTGATTCAAAGACCAGAGTGTAAGTCTCGGACCGGCCCGTCGACTGGCGCCCTCTCTGGCCACAAAAGAAATGTGCAAGTAACAGAAAACCACTCATGACTACGACAAACGAATCGAGAACATCCACCCATGGTGCCCCGCGCGAACGCGGGATTCTGGACTTCGAATTTCTCAGGGCCAATCTCGGGAACTTTCTTGTCCTCACGGGCAGCGTTATGTTTGTCCTCCTTCCTGAGTATCTGCAAACCCAACAGATGGCAAAATGGGAGATCGGACTTGTCGATGGAAGTTTTTGGCTCATTTCGATCTTTGTGCAGCCCTGGCTCGGTCCACGCCTCGACAAAGACGGTCGCAAGCTCTATTTAGCGATAGGGGCGCTTCTGATGGCCGTTGCTGCCACCAGCTACGCCTGGCTACCCGCCCAATTGACACCCATGATTATCGCCCGAATCGTGCACGGTTTTGGCTTTGCCTGCTATCTCACCGCAAGCTGGACCTGGGTCGCTGATTATGCTCCTCCCCACAGAGTGGGAGAGATGTTCGGCATCTTTGGCATTTCAGGGATGTTCTCTGGGACCATCGGTCCGGGACTCGCGGAGTACCTGGTGCGCCGTTTCGGTTACGACCATCTCTTCTTCTACGGCGCCTCAGTCATCTTTACAGGCTGGCTGATGATGCTGACCCTTCGAGACCGGAGGCCACCTCCAACCTGTCCCTCCAAGCTCCCGTCCTTCTTCAAACTCTTGGGAGCGCGGGCCATGCGAGGGAGCGTCATCGGCTCCATAGGTTTCGGGGTGGCGATCGGAGCGATCTTCGCCTTTGTGGCGCCATACCTGGCGACCTTACAGGTCGAGGGTGTCGGCCCCCTGTTCGCCTGCACCACGCTCGCATCAGGAGCGAGTCGAATCCTAGCTGGTCGAATGACCGACCGCCTCGGCCCCTCGAAATTGGTGACACCGTCACTCGTCCTCTTGGCCCTAGGCACGGCTGGCTTGGCCGAGGTAGCCGGTGTCAACCCAAGCTTCGTCATCCCAGTTTTAGTGGTCTCAGGATTAGCCGCCGGCCTGGGGTACGGTGTTGTGTATCCTGCCCTCAACGCCTTAGCTATCTGCAGACTTACCCCAGCGGCGCGGGGACGAGGGCTTTCTCTGGTGGCCGCCTCCATCGATTGTGGAAGCACTACGGGAGCAGCAGTCGCTGGTGTCGTGAGCCACCACTTCGGATACCCAGGGGGCTTTGAGGCTATCGCTGCCCTGGTTATCCTTTTGGCGTTGGGGTTCTGGTTGTCAGAACGAAAGCAACAGCACAAAACCTAGAATTCTACTACTAGGCGTGCTTTTTGCGTCCGAAACTCAACTCTATCAAGCGGCGCTCAGAAAAGAAACGTCGCGATCGTCGACGACGAGGGCTCGGAGAACACTGTGGACATGGCAGCCACAGAGCCCCAGGTAGATATTCGGTTCTGGTCTTCCCGAGGTCGTGACATGTTGGGCAACTTGATTTTTTTTCCATGCCGAACTGTTCTCTCGTCGAAAAGTCGTCCCTACTCATTGCCTTTACTTTTTTGATTTTTTTTCATGTTCTCTCGGACCCTAAGCCCCCAACTCGCCGAGTCTAAATCGTTATCGACTCCCCCCCTCAGGAGCCTCAATCCGTTTTGACTCTGCGGAAGAACCTGCGGCACAGCCGAGACACTCGGCTGTCGAGTCAGTTGCCCGATCCAAGCGAAACGCGAGATTCGCTCAGGGTTGAGCAACTCTATTCCGACATCGTATCCAGAGCTTCGAACGCGCGAATACACGACCACTCCAATAGCCACGTCACTGGACAGTGGAACCGATTCGGCAACACCGAGAGGCCGCACCCTAACGTGCTTGCCTGCCAGAAAGGCACGGTCCGTGAAAATTCTCAATCCTGTCGCAGAGACTTCTCGCAGTTGCCCCTCACCCTGCTCTCGCCCAACCTCCCACAAAACCGGTGTCGAGCAGATAAAGCGGTGGGCGCGACGCCTCTCTTTGGAAACACTAGGTGTCACCCTCCGCCCAAACTGGCGAAGCTTGTTTGAAATTCTTCGAAAGAGATCAGTCATTGTCTTATTCGGCCCTTCAGAACCAGTCATCAAAGCCCACACTCCCCCTCTATTAAGTTACCCGGTGATCGTGTTCTATCCTTCCAATCCAGGGTTTTT
>CAZVVF010000633.1:0-3590 GCA_964630575.1 uncultured Burkholderiales bacterium
CAGCTAGATTCGTTTTCAGACGACGCGCGATTGAGCACCGCACCGTATCCCAAGAGCAGATGCGACACGAGCCACAACAAAAAGGCGACCGCCTGCTGGTTTGGGAGCCAAACCAGAAGACACCCCGCTAGAGCAGCAACGAGACTCAGCGCCATGACCGCCCACCTCTCGGGGGTTCCCCTCCCCTCGCTCCGGAGCCAAACCCCTTCACTCCGAAGCGCTCCCAACAGCGCACTGCCGAGGAGCGTCCCTGAGATCGTGGTTGCATCAACGAAGAGTGGGAAGCCGGAGTCGCTCAGAAAATCTCGGACAACGACCACACACCCCGTCGCGTACAGAATAGCCAACCAGACCTCAAAGCGAGTCGATCGAAAAGCCTTCGCCCCTGGTCTGGCAAAAGCCAAGAGCACGCTGGCTAGGGCACAAAAGAGGAGATAGGTCAGACCCTCTCGCGGATCGATTCGAGGCAGTATTCCAACAGCCAGAATCGCAAACAGGCCCCACTGATAGAAAAACTTGATGTCGCCTTGAAAACCCAGGATCAGCCTTGCCGACAACGGCAACAGCAAGAAGACTTCCGTCCCTTGAAAGAAGCTGTGTTCCCAAGCCGTCATGACTGACCAATGCAAGGTTGCAAAGTTCGTCCCTGTCGGGTGCCCCTTGGAAATTCCCGCCACACAAGGAATAATCGTCCGCAAAAGGCTACATCTGAAAGCATGACAAGAAAGCTTTACACCCCTACCCTCCTTCTGGCACTGAGCCTGGTCCTCTCAACCCTTTTCCCTGCGGGGGCCGACGTTCCCATTGACCCGCAAATGGAGCGACAGTTCATGAACCAGCAATTGAACAAAGAGCTCGAGGGGCTCTCACCGGCTCAACAGATCGAGAAGGTCAAGTCCATGCTGGCCCAGATTCCCCTCGAAAAGGCGGCCCTCGATGAACAGATCAAGAATCCGCCAGACAACGGCATGCCCATCTACATGATCGGCAAGCAAAAGGCGGGGCTCGACCGCAAGGCCACCTTCCTGCAAGAGTGGCTGACTCAGCACGAAGGCTCCTCGACGAAAGAGAGCTCCAACCATGAAGAGCACATCCCAGCAGCGAGTCCCTTGAGTCCTGGTTTGGCTATCGGTGGGTTCTTCCTCATTGGGGGAATGCTGCTGGGCGCACGACGCCTGCTGGCTCCCAAGGCGGCAGAATAAGTCGAGCGTTGTGGCACCTTCCCAATGGTGGCTCCTGTTTGGGCTATTCTTTGCCCTCACCTTGGTCCTGGAGGCGCCCGTCTACCTTGTCGCATTCCAAACACGCCCTTTCAAGGAACGGATCATCCTGTGGTTTTGCGCCAACGCCACGAGCTACCCACCGGTCTTCTTCCTCTTTCCCTACCTACCCATCTCCCCGCTGGCCCGAGAACTCTCAGCCGAAGTATGGGCCCCGCTCTGTGAAATCGGGGTCGCGTCCTTTCTGCTGGGCAAAATCACGCCGAGGGAACGGGGCTGGATCGTGGTAGCGAATCTACTGTCCTGGTTGACGGGTCGCCTGATCGTGGCCACTGTGTTTGGCTATGCGCCCTGGGCTCTGTTTGTCTAGAGTTCGCCCTATCGTGGGCCTGATGCTCGCGGCCCTCACCGGGCTCGCTCTGGCTATTGCCTGGAATCCGCTCCTGCTGGCAACTCTCGCCGTGGGCCTGTTCGCTGGTCCCCACAACTTCATGGAAGCCCGATACCTTCTGGGCCGCCTGCCCAGACGAGCGGGCAAACTGCAAACCTACCTGGTGGTCAGCGCGGTCGGAGTGCTCGGCATCGGAGGACTCTCTCTGTACCTGGCCCTGAGCCATCATGAGCACAGCCTGCAGATATGGGCCACTCTCCTCTCCCTTTGGTTCGGCTACCTGTGTTGGCTTCGCAGCCGTGAAAATCCCAAGCGACACTGGCCCTGGGTGGAGCCTCTGGCTCTGATCGCGGCGGGATGGATCTGGCTATCACCGGTCAGTTTTGCCATCGGCTTGGTCCTTTTGCATCCCGTTATGGCCATCATCATCTTGGGCCGGGAACTGCACTTCTATCGACGGCCCGAGCAGGCCCTCTTCCCAGCCTTTGTCGGGTGCGTACTCTGCGGGTTGGTGGTCCTGCTCCTCATGCTCACCCTGCACCCGAGCCAAGCCCCTGAGGCCTTGAACAACCTGATCGTCATCGACGGACCGTCCCTGATCTTCTTGGCCGTTCACGCCTATTTGGAGACTGTTCACTACGCCATCTGGATCGTCGTGCTGCCGGCGCTCGCCCAGGTCACCCGTCGTGGGAGGCTCGAGGTTTACCCGGCCCTCAAACGCGCACCAGCAAGACTGTGGGCCGCCAGAGGCCTGCTCGCTCTCGGAGCCGTGCTCAGCTGCGTCCTATGGTGGGGCTTTGCTATCGACTTCGAGGTCACTCGCGACATCTATTTTCAGGTCGCTATCTTTCACGTCTTGGTGGAGTTCCCGTTTCTTCTCCGGCTCGTTTGAGCTCTTTTCGCCCATCGCGCCATGGACCTCGGTGAGATTTGTGGGCGGAATGCCTGTTCCATCACTCTTGGCCAATCCCGCACTGAAGCCAGACCCCAGACAAAGTCTACCCGCCTTGAAAACCCTGTTTAGCCTGTCCTTGCACAGGGTAAATGGCTTGCGAACGTGGGCGGCCTAAAGCGTTGCCCGGAGGGAAAGGAAGTTTCTATGAGCACAAAAGTTGCCATTAACGGGTTCGGACGCATCGGACGTCAGGCCCTAAAAGCTATGCTGGAGAACCACAAAGATATTGAAGTGGTTGGAATCAATGACCTGGTGGCTACCGAGGCCAATGCCCACCTATTCAAGTACGACAGCAACTACGGACGTTTTGACGGAACGGTCGAGGTCGACGGAGACAACTTGATCATCAACGGCAAGTCGATCAAAGTCACCAAAGAGCGCAATCCCGAGGATCTCCCCTGGGGCAGCCTCGGCGTGGATGTCGTGCTGGAGTCCACCGGTATCTTCACCGACCGCGCAGGTGCCAGCAAGCACCTTACCGCCGGTGCCAAAAAAGTTGTCATCTCGGCTCCTGCCAAAGGAGAGGACATCACCATCGTTTTGGGCGTGAACCACAACGACTATGATGCCGACAAGCACAACATCATTTCTAACGCGTCTTGTACCACCAACTGCTTGGCTCCCGCGGCAAAAGTGCTCAATGATGGCTGGGGCATCGAGCAAGGCTACATGACCACCATTCATAGCTACACCAACGACCAAAAAATCTTGGACCTTCCGCACAAAGACCCCCGTCGAGCTCGTGCGGCCGCGCTCAACATCATCCCTACCAGCACCGGAGCGGCCAAAGCTGTTGCCCTTGTGATCCCTGAACTCAAAGGCAAGTTCGACGGAATGGCCATGCGGGTTCCTACTCCCACCGTTTCCATCGTTGACTTCGTGTGCACGGTGCGAAAAGACATCACCGCTGAAGCCCTCAACGCTGCCTTCGAAGAAGCTGCCAATGGCCCTATGAAGGGAATCTTGGCCTACTCGAATGAGCCTCTCGTCTCTATGGACTACAAAGGCCACCCCGCCTCATCCA
>CAZVVF010000634.1:0-3587 GCA_964630575.1 uncultured Burkholderiales bacterium
AGGGCGACCACTTCTCGCTTGCCTGTGCTCTCGTTGCGGTAGCGAATCGCCACGTTCACAGAGCCACTGCCCAAAACGCGATCGATCTCAAGATCCTTAGGCCAGTCGTCGCCAAAACGCTTCTGAACGAGTTTGAGGACCTGAAAGTAGTTCAGCGGCATGGAAGCGTCTTGGGCGCTCTCGAAAGCCTCTCTGAACTCGCCGAACTCGCTGGTGAAGGCGAGGTACTGCTTCATTTTGATACCGGGTACACCGTAGGCGTCAAACAGGCGGTTCAGAATCTTGGCTTCATTCAGCTTGCCGGCTTGACCGGGGTCTTGCCCTTCTTTGGGCTCTTCCGGCTTTTGCCCGAGGATGAAAGCCACCGCCAGAGTGTCGGCTTGTCCGTGGGAGGCCAGAACGCCACGCGCGATCTGCTCACCCAATTCGCGGTTCTTAGGGGCCAGGTCCTTGAGGAAATAATTGATGACGGCCTCTCGACCTTCCTCGGAGCGGAGTATGCCGGATGGTCCGGCCAAAAAGCTGTTGGCCACAAGAACCCGCGTCTGATTGTCGGCCTCGGCCATGTCTTGACGGGTGGTCTGCAAGGACTCACTCAGGGGGGCCAAGTTTTGCGACTCGGAGGCGTCCTCGAGATAGGTTGGGATTTTGTCTTGCCGACCCATGAGGTATTCGATGGTCTCGATCTGTTCCTCGGGGGAGCGTTCTCGTGCCACGGCCAAGAGTCCAGACAGGGCACTGGCACGGTTATCGTAGGCGGCGTTGGGCTCCGTGACGCCGCGCTCGATTTTGGGGAAGACCTGATCGATGTTGTGGGGCTGAAGGTTGGCCTTCTCAGCCACCTTGTCGCGAAGTCCGGCGTAGGCGAGGGGATGCTCCTCTACGAGTTTGTAGGTCTTATCGAGTGCCTTGACTCGGTTGGAGAGTCTCTCTGTATCGGCTCCTGGATGCGTGTCCTCTAAGATGCATTTGAGGAGAAGTTCTGAACTCATTTCGGGAGTAAGGATGTCTAAGACCCTGTCTTGGCTCAACCACTCTTGGAGTTGAGGGACCTCGAGTTTCTCCAAGCGCGTGTTCAGGTTCTGGGCGAGTTTGCGCCGGGTACCAACGCGGGCTTCCGCTCCACCGCTGCTAAAGTCAAAGCTGCGCATGGTGAGATCGTGCCACTCCTTGAGGCTCTCGATCTTGTCTTGGACGGCCAAAAGGCCATCAAAAATTAAGGCGCCGGGATCGGCTCCAATGTACTCGGCGTCGCTCGACCCGGCTACATCGGTGAGGAGCTCTGAGCGTTGGGCGGCTCGCTCGCCACCCTTGAGAATGGAAACGAAGTCTTGGACCTCGAGCTTGTTGGCAAACTCCCGGCTGGCCTCGGCATTGTGACCGAGCAGAGCCATCTTCCCTAAGACGAGCCGGCTCTCCATGGGGGCCACGAAGTCGAAGGTGTGAGACATGGCTCTCTGCCGGGCTTTGTAATCGTCTCGGGCGATCACGTAGGCCTCGCGATTGGGGTAGTCTTTTCTTTGGGGCTCGAACTCTTTGTTGGTGACCCTGGTGTTGAGAGCTTTGAGGCTCTCATTGGAGGCATCGGGAAGGTCTTCGGGCTTTAGATGGTATCCGTCGCGCAAGGTCTGGACGATGAGGTTTTGATGCTGGCTCAGGATAGGTTTAGAGAGTTGTGCGACCAGATCGTCCTTATCGGTCTTGGCCAAGGTCATGGCCACGTCCTTGAGCCATTCGCGCCTGGGACTTCGACCCTTGACCCGTTCGATAGGTGAGATATGTCTGGCCAGGTGATTGATGGCAGACTGTCGTTCTGCCCCTGAACTTGTGGTGGCCAGCTTAGCGATACGCTCTTCCACCGAGTGGGAGTAGGTCTCCGGTCTCTTGGCTCCGTAGATGATGTCGGGTTGCTCGGCCGTCACGGCGACAACGTCCTTGAGCAAGCGGGGAAAGTCGGCTTGAAACTCGGGGCTGAACTCGGCCCAGTCTTCGGACTCTCCAAGCTGGATGAGGAAGGTGTTGAGCCCAGTGGGATTTTGCAGCGGCAAACGGAGTCGGAGTCGGGCTTGATTTTCACGCACCGAACTGGAGGCTTGAAGCAAGGGTTTGGTCGCTTCTTGGAGCTGAACCTGAAACTCCGGACTGGGTTTGCTTGAGCCGAGCAAGCTGTTGGTCAAGAGCATGGCTTGGTTGGCACCGGACTCATCGGTCTTTCGGGCCAGGGCTTCGGCGTCCAACCGGCCCAAGAACTTGAGGGTGGCCTGGTCGATTTTCCTGTTCAAGGGCCAGCCCTGACGGGACGGAGCGTGATTCTTCTCGATCATATCCGTGAGGTCGTTGAGACGTTGGACACCTGTACGGTGGGTTGTAAAAGCGGCCGGAGCTGCCTCTACTAAACTGGGCAGAGCGTCTCTGAGGATCTGTTGAAAAGGCTCTTTGAAAAGCAGTGAGTCCACCAGATCGCGGTGACGACTCTTGCCGTTTTTGGACAGAGTGGCAAGAAAGGTCTCAGCGTTCCAGTCTTTGCCTTGCGTTTTTAAGAAGGCGTGAATCTTGTCCGCCCCGGCTTCTGAGAAGTTTCCATCGATATTGAGTGGACGGCCGTCCAAGGCGAGAATGGTCCTCAAGAATCCGTCGATCCGCTGTTGAGGTGTGCGAGAGCTGTTTTCGCTGAGGGTCTCGGTGATGCCCACCAGGGCGTTTTCTTGGTCCTGGACATTCCCTCGGGCGGCCACGATACGGGCCACAGCCAGGGGAGGCTCGGCGTCTTTGAACATCCAGTCAGGACTCTCCCCTTGGCTGAGAGCGAGTGCGAGGTCTCTGTAGTCCGCCTGGAACTCTTGCGGATTGTCCACCGCTTTGACGTATTCGGCCGGGGCCTGGATCTTGAGGGTCTCAGGGAGAGCTTCGATGGCGACGGTGACGCTCGGATCAGCTTTGCGAACCAGTTGTTCAACGTGGGTCTGTACGAGAGCAACACGCATTCCCTGATGTTCTTGGCCGTGCGCGGCTCCCACGAGACCACGCCTCAGGTCGTCATCGGGATAGTCGATGGGGTTTTGTTCGAATAGGTTGTTGAGGGCATTGAGAGCGCCTTTAGGATTGAAGCCAGCCCTCTTCATTCGGTCGATGGCAGCTCGGTCGAGATTGGCTTGCACATCATTGGCGCGCAGGAAAGATTTGTTGGTCGGCTTGAGCTTGACCTTGTTCTCGGGGTCTCTGAGGTCGTGGTCTAAGAGCTTTTCCGTCTGGTGGCTCAAGACGAAGGCCAGTTCGTCGCGACTCTGTAGGGCGTTTAAGAGCCCCAGATTGACGGCCATACGATAGATCGGCTTGTTGCCATCGGCGGGAACGCCTAGCCAAGCGCGAATAGGCCAAGGAGTGTTGGGGTTTTTACGCTTCCACTTTTTCTCGGCGTACATATTGTCGTCGAGGGCAACTTGGGGGATGTCTCCACTGAAGACCTCGACGTGAAGGTTGACGCCTTGCTTCTTGAGATCGTCGCCCGCCAACTGTTGAACCAGGTCAGAGACGTAGCTCTGAGCAAACTTGAGATTCTCTGGTACCGGGCCTGCTGGAGGGGTCTC
>CAZVVF010000635.1:0-3587 GCA_964630575.1 uncultured Burkholderiales bacterium
TCGAGCATGGCCGGACCTACGCGATGCCTTTCGAAACTGTGAGCCGTGCAGATGGCCTTACTCCGAAGCCGCCAAGCGTGCTCCTCGTATTCCCCCTTACCCCGTTTGGAAAATTCCTTGGCGAGTTCTAAGGCGAGCTGGCTCAACTCCTCTGATAGGGCCTGCAACGGAGCGGTCGCTGCAGCGGTAGGCCCCTCGGGGAACTGCTTCCTCAGGATCTTGTTCTGCTTTTCCAGGGCCACCAGGGCCTCCCAGCCGTCAGCCCCCTTCAGGGTCCTGTTGACGAGATCCCGAAGTTCGGTCAAGTCCCATTGTTCTAGTTCACAGGTCATAGGCTTTGAGATCGTTTTCTTCAGATCTCAAAGCTCTCCTATGATCCCCGGTCGGCACCCTAAAGGTCGAAGAGTTCGAATCCATCTTCACCCCGTCCGTTGTGAATGGTGAGCCGTTCAAAGTTGTCCAAGGAGATCTGGTCGGCGCCCTCGCCCATCTGAGAAATCACCTTTCCATCGGCGTCGGTAACTCTATAGTTGCTGCTGGACACAGACGCTTCATCCCAACCCTTGCCCCCATCGAGTCGAACCTGATCGGAGCCCTCGGCATTGGGATGAGTCTTGTCCCGCTCAGAGATGTAGCTCACTCGGTCGGAGCCAGCACCGCCATCAAAGCGGATCTGATTGTTGCCTGGTCCGCCCCAGATATTGGCTTCAGAACTCCCGTTGTCCCCAGTGCGAACGTCGATCTGATCGTCTCCTCCGTGACCGAACACGGAGTGTCTCTCGTGCACGCTGACACCGGAATCTCCGGTTTGAAGGTCCGAGGTAATCTGGTCATTGCCCTGAGTACCGGTCCGTTGGCTACGAGCGTGAACGCTCTCAACGTTGCTCACCTGAATCTTGTCGCCACCCTCACCATTCCTGGCCACGGTTTGTCCCTGATCGTTGGTGACGTGGTAATTTCTGTTGTCAAAGTGACTCCCCGCAAAAACAGCATCTTGGCCTTCTCCACCGTCGATCTTAGTGTCGTGAGTCCCAGACGTACCGCTCTTACCGTCAACACCGATGATGTCATCGCCGGAACCGGCGTTCACCTGCGATTGGCCAGCACCCCTCATCCAAATATGGTCATCCCCACCGTAAGCCTCAATGAGGTTCGGCATGTTGCCCTCAGGCTTGAGCGTGTCGTTGCCGTTGGTCCCTTTGGCCTCCTTGGCCTCCTTGGAGAGAGAGACTCTCTCTTTGCTAGCCTGGGGTGTCGACGCCCTGGCCGCGGACGGCTTTCTGCTGGATGCTGGCTTGGTGGTCTTGCGGACCGGTGCCTTAGCCCTTCGTGATGAGGTGGTGGTTTTGGGCCTGCTTGCTGTACCTGCTTTTGTTGCCATGTGTGGGTGAACTCCTCTTTAAGATTGAGTCAAGCCTAAGGGGCCGCGAGGGCCAATTTTTTGGAAAAGCAAAAATCAAAGTTGCCAAAGTATGAACTGGAGATTAATTCACCCCCTCTTCCCTTTTCGTGATGAGAACAAAAACAAGCACACGCTGGCGCGCTGAAAGGATGGGAAAAGCACTCCCCACGCCGAACCGCACCCACCGGGGCGCGTGACCCCACAAACTTAGTCCTTGGAGCAAGCCATGGCGGCGCCCCTTTCAATCCATCTCCCTCAGGAAAACCGAGTGGTCATACCCGCAAATTGGAGCCGCTATCTTCTCCCCCGCCGGCACGGAGTCGGCCGCTCGATCACACCTTCGAGCGAGGCATCGGCTCGCGCGCTCGCTCGCGAGTCTCTGGATCAGGCCTCTCATCTCCTGGCCCAAGACCCCATCGTGATCGCGAAGCTGGAGACCAACTCGCCCTTTGACGGCGAAGATATCCGAGCCCTGGGACTCTCACTCCACAAACTCTATAAGGCCGACAAAGCTCAAAAAGCGTGGGTCGATTGGTCTGTTCGCGAACTGGGGTTGATAGAGACCTTGAAATTCATCCTTTCCGTGGCCAGCGGCCAAAGCCAGACCTCCCTCGAGAGACGGCACGACGAACCTTTCTACCTGCGGCTGCGATACTATCTTGCCGAAGCCCAGGAAGCCGAGTACGAACAAGCCCTCGCCCTGACAGAGGCGGTTCACAAAGAGAGCGACTCAGCGCTCGGGGCCCGCATCTGCTTTCTGTTTCCCGAGCGAGTCGAATGGTGCGAGTTCGAACTTCAACGAGTCCAATATGGGGACTACCCTTTGCTCCTGGCTGCGGCAACAACTCCCGAGTTTGGTCAGAGCCTGATCGAGAGGATAGACCTATCGGCCTTTCGCTCCGACTGGTGCTCCAATCTGTTGGCGAACTTCATTGACGAGCTCGGCCTTTCCGCCGGCCCCCTCCTTGGAAGACTCGCCCAAAAGAGTTCTCTCGACAGCAGCGGTGCTAGAACCCTCGCACGGGCCCTTGCCTGTATCCCCGAAGAGACAGCCTTTTTGACCCTCCAGGATCTGGCGACTGAGCACAAAGGAACCCTTGAATTTCTCCATTCAGCGGCAGAGCAGTTTCCTAGGCTCGCTGTTTCTTGCCTCAGTTCGCAAAAGACCAAGGCCGCCTTGATACAGAGCCTCTTCACCAAATTCCCAGGTCTGCGCGAGGCCTGCCAGGCGGAGTTGAGTCCAGAGCAGACCGCTTTTCTGACAAGACTCCAGTCGGAGGGCGAGGCCGAACCAGAATCGGCCGAACCCTCCGACTGGCCCCATCCTCTGCGAGAGCCCCGCTGGCTAGCACCCCGAACCTTCAAAGCTGGGACTCTCAAGGTCGAGCCCCGCCTCCCTGAGCCCACCATCTGCTGGAAGATGGGAGAACGTGAAAGCTGGCTTTCCCAGCAGGCGGTCTCCGACCTTCGCCTCAATGAATACCAGTTCCTCAACACCCTCAGCCCTTGGCAGAGAGGCCACAACCATACCTTCGCTCATCTCGTCACCTGCCCCACCGAGGCCGGTCTGGAACTCATCGAGAGCTTTACCAGTGCCGATCCCTCTTACATTCATGAGCACATCAAGGCTGTCATCGCGCGTTGGGAACTAGACGCCCTCCCTGTGATTCGCAAGGCCTGTCGGGACAGTCTCGGTGACATTCTCGGTTACATTTCTCCCTACAATGATGCGGAATTCTGCCTGCGAGCCGCCGAGGCCTACAGTCGCTTGAAGGCTTCTCGTAGTACGGCTCTCGACTACTTGCTTCGCTACCCCAAAACAGCGGCTCTCTCACTCATCCCAGACTGTCTCGGGAAAAGGAAAAGACCTCAGAAATGGGCCCAAAACGCCCTGCTCGCCCTCAGTCTTCGTGGACAGTCGAGCGCCATTGAAGAGGCGGCCAGAGAGTACGGGCAGGAGGTTTTCGACGCCCTGCAACCGCTCTTGGCCATGGATGAACTCGACAACCTCCCCGATAAGATCCCTGAACTTCCAGCCTGGTTTCACGAAGCCACTATCAGCAAGCCCCTCTTGCTGAACAGCCGGAAGGCTTTGGCCGGTGAGGGGCTTAGGAACTTTGTGACCATGATCGCCATTTCCAAACCAGGCGAGGTGTACGCCGGAGTATTCCTGGTGGCTGATCAG
>CAZVVF010000636.1:0-3583 GCA_964630575.1 uncultured Burkholderiales bacterium
AAGGTTCCGGGTTCCTTCATTTTGAGGCTGAAGATGTAGGTTCTTTGACTATGGATCTGCTCGCCTCGAAGCTCCGTGTTGGAGGTGCCGTCGCGCTGACGTTTCTCGACTCCCGTAGGGGGGGTCACTGAGGGGTAGGGAACGAGTTCGAGATTTCCGTCTCCCTCGACATCGACTCTGAGTTCAATGGTCTGTCCCACCTTGACCGAGGTTTTATTCACCGATGCTGAGATCTCAAAGCTCTCGCCTACCGCTCCTGTAAAGCTGGTCGGTCGGCCCTCGCTCGGGAGGGGGAGAACGGTGAGAACCTGAGGGAGTGTGGTGAGCCGCTGTACCGGGGAGAAGTAGCCCCCCGATTGCAGAGCGATCTCCTGAGCCGGGAAGGTGTAGTCGCCCTCGGTGAGTGGAAAGAACAGGGTTTTGGCTTCGGTCACGGCATAATTGCGGCCGTTCCTCTCTTCCATCGAGTTGGTCTGGGGTAAGGACATGGAGACAAACCCGGTCGGTGTGTTGGGGCTGTAGCGAGGGTCTTGGCTAAGGTTTCGGGCGGCCAGAAGTCTCAGGCTGTAGGTGGTCGCCTCGTGCTTGTAGACGGTCTTGGGTTGGAGTTCGGCTTCGAGAACAAAATCGTCGCCCTGTGGAGCCGGTTGTTGGAAGCTGGGGCGTCGCGGGTAGAAGAGACCTCCCGGCGAGTAGCCGGGGTTGGCCTGCGGGGTTCGCGAGCGTTGACTGCGATATCCCAGTGCGTCGGTGACTGCCAGGCGGTGGCTCTGGGTTGTGTAACTGGTCCCGTTGACGGAAACGTTGATGCCGTCGATGACGAATCGTCCTTTTTGAAGCGGTGTCACGAGAAAGTTGAAGTCCGTGGAGGTCTGGCTCACCCCGTTGATGCTGGTCATAGAGAAGGAGCGACCCACGCTCACGATTTGAAGGCCTTGGGGACGGCAGGTCGGAGCGGGGAGGTCCATGAGGTCGCTGGAGCCTCGGATGGTAATCGTCAAAGTGGCTGTCTCATCGAGGCCGATCTGCTTGTGGGAGAGATGGGACTCGACCGGTTCAACACTTCCGACTTGGGCCCCGAGGGGTAAGGCCGTAAGGCACAAACACAGGATGAACCAAAGAGTGCGCTCTACCATGTTTTCCCCCGAACCGGCGGCGCTTGGGCCCGAACCTGTCGGGCTGGTCGACCGTCTTTTTCTTGTTGGCGAAAGTAATCCAGGAGTCTGGCCCGCTCAGCTTCTTCCTGGGCAGCCTTCTTTTCTTCCTCGCTCATCTGCTGACCCTGTTGGTCTTGCTGATCCTGCTGATCCTGCTGTTGGTCGCCGGAATTCTGTTCCGACTCAGACTCGTTCTGGTCTTGATTCTGACCATCTTGATCGGATTGCTCGGGGTCCTTCTGTTGCTCGTCCTGGTCGCCTTCCTGATCGTTTTGGGAGTCCTTGTCCTGCTGATCTTGGTCTTGATTCTGGCTCTGGTCTTGCTCCTGGTCCTTCTTGGAGTCCGAGTCGTCCTGCTGGTCCTGCTGATCTTGATTCTGCTCGTCTTGGTTCTTTTGCTCTTGCTCCTTTTTGAGGATGACCTCGATGTTGTAGCGCGAGTCGTCGTCATCGGGATCGCTGAGCAGGGCTTGCTGGTATGCGCTTTTGGCTTCTTCGAGCTTGTCCAGCTTGAAGTAGGCGTTGCCTTGATTGTACAAGGCCTTGGCTTTGAGCGCGTCGTCGTCTTCGATCTTGGCAGCAGACTCGAAGAGCGGTAGGGACTCCTCGAATTTTCCCTGTTCGTAGAGGCTCACGCCCAGGTTGTAGTCGATCTCGAGTTGCTGCTTGGCCGGCAGATCCATCGACTTGAGGTCTCGAAAGAGAGTTTCACTGGCTTGCCAACTCCCTTGACCAACCGCATCGGCAATGGACTTGGATTGCCAGGGTGTGATGGCCAGGCTCGGGTTCATCAAAGACAGCAGAGTGATGATGGGTAAGAGTCGTTTCATCGTCGTTTGTCAATCTCCTCAAAAACCAAAGCGAGTATGAAGAGTATCGCTGCGAGCCCTAGGAAGAGAGGGAAGCGCTCTTGTCGAAGAACCTCCGTCTTGCTGCCGAAGTTTCTGGTCTCCCGCTTGCGAAGTTGAGCCAAGTAGGAGTCCAGGCCGTTGGAGGAGGAGTCGATGCGCAAAAACATGCCTCCCGTCAGGTTCGACATCTCCTGAAGGGTGCTCCCATCGAGCTTGGATAGGACGGGTTCGCCACTCTGGTCTTTGACCAGCCCACCGTAGGGGTTCGGTATGACGGCTCCGTCCGGAGTCCCGATTCCGATGGTGTCGATCACGATCCCCTCTTCGGCGGCTTGCTTCGCGAATTCCAACGGTTTGCTCTCGTGGTCTTCACCGTCGGTAAGAAGAAGTATGATCTTGGTGCCCGCTTGGTCTTGGTCCCCCATTTTGAAGGTCTGAATGGCCACCTTGACGGCATCGCCTAGCGCCGTTCCGGGCACGGGGACGGCCTCGATGGTCATTTCATCGAGGAAGATCTCAACAGCATCGGTGTCCAGAGTGAGCGGGCAAAACAGAAAGGCGGAGCCAGCGAAGCCGACGAGACCGATCCGGTTGCCCCTCAGTTCATCGACCAAGAAGGCCAGTTCTCGGCGAGCGTTCTCGATCCGCGATGGACTCAGGTCGGTGGCCCGCATGGAGCTTGAGAGATCGACGGCGATGACGATATCGAGTCCGGCTTGCTGAACGGTCTGTTCGAGCAGACCCCACTGTGGTCGAGTGAGCGCTAAGGCTATCAGCAGGGCCGTGCCCCAAAGCAGGAGGTTGGCCCAGGGTTGAAAGCGTGCGATATGAGTTCCGTCGTCAAGCAGTAGCTCGTGCATTTTGGGAGACACGAAACTCGCTTCGGATTGCCCTTTGTGCACAGCCTCACTGGCCAGGCGAAAAAGGACTGGCAAAAGTACCACCAGCCCAACGAGCCAGAAAGCCCACGGCTGCGCGAAGTAGACCTCGTCCCAACTCAATGGCATCATATCTGTTCACCTCGATAGCGTTTCCATAAGAGCACGATGAATAGGGCAAGCGCAGCGCTGCAAGGTATGGCCATAAGCTCTCGATAGAGAATCTCGGGCTTCTCGTCTCGCTTGACCTTCTCCAGTCTATCGATCTCACTGTAGATCTCTTCAAGACCCTCGTTGTTAGTGGCTCGGAAGGCCTTGCCCCCCGTGGTTCGAGCGACGTTGTCGAGAGTCTCCATGTCGATGCTGGCTCCCATGAGCATGCCTTGTCTGGATTCCGTTCCCACCCCGATGGCGTAGATCTTGATTCCGTACTCGGCGGCCAATTCCGCAGCTTTGATGGGGTCGATCTCTCCAGCGTTGCTGCGACCGTCGGTGAGCAGGATCACCACCTTTGATTTTCCGGGTATATCCTTGAGGCGGTTCACACAGGTGGCGATGGCGTTGCCGATAGCCGTGCCATCGCGCTGAGTGATGCCGGGGAAGATACCATCGAGGAGAAGCCCGAGAGTGCCGTGGTCGGTGGTGAGAGGGCACTGCGTCAGCGCGATCCCGGCATAGAGGACGAGGCCGAGTCGGT